>NZ_BTPU01000032.1:0-58128 GCF_036985595.1 Vallitalea maricola
CCCTATAGCAGGTTATCCTGCAATCACAGTACCAGCAGGATATAGAGATTCTGGTGAGCCTGTAGGATTAACAATAACTAGTACTAAATTTAGTGAAGGTATATTAATAAAAGCGGCATATGCTTATGAACAAGGTACTAAGCATAGAATACAACCTGATATTAAATAGAGATATGATTATTATATAATATCAATCAGCCTAAATCTGATTGATATTATATTTGAGTTAATCGGGAATATAAGAAAGGATTATATATGAATTATATTTATATATGTACAGTAATACTTATAATAATAAGTATCATCTTTTTCATTATTGATACAACTGATATAACTTCTTTTATAAGTAATGACTTAAGAGGGTTTAAATTAATTATTAGTATAGCTTTTGCCATTTTATTACCAGTAATGGTTCTAAGTGGGGTATATCATCTTAATGATATATCAGATAATCAATTATATATATGGTTAGTCAAATATCCATGTATATTCTTGTCTTTTATTGGATTCCAAGTTATATTATATAAAAATAATGATATTAAATAATGCCTATATATGAGATGTTTTTTTTATGATATACTATATCTTGCGATAATTAATAAAGTTGGAGGAAGCTATAGATGAAAAAAATATTTATGATAGTATGTATTTTTATATTAACTTTAACAAGTTGTATATATGTGGAAGATGAAAGTAAATCAAAATACGATATACAAAAAGGAAAGAAAATAACGGATACTTATTATTATGAGGTTAAAGAAAATTTTGAAGGGATTAAGTTAAACATCCAGTTAGATATTGAGGAAGGAAAAGTTGAATTCGAATTAAAAAATCCTAATGGGGATATTGAATGGAGCAATGTAGTTGAAGGTGAAATTAATTATAATGAAACAAAAGAATTTGAAAAAGTAGTTGGTAAATGGACTCTTAATTTCAATAGCATAGATAACAGTGCTCAAGGAAATCTAAAAATCAAATTTAATAAAAAATAAATAACTAATTTCATTAAGAGAGGAAGAATAGCATGATATTATCTGGACAGAAAATAAGAAGCAGATTAGGAAAAGATATTTTTATAGAACCATATAATGAAGAACAATTGAACCCCAATAGTTATAATTTAAGATTACATAATGAATTATTAGTATATGAGAATAATACATTGGATATGAAAAAGAGTAATGATACTAAAAAGCTGATTATACCAGAAGAAGGATTATTACTGGAGCCAGGTAAATTATATTTGGGAAGAACTGTTGAATATACCAAGACCGACAATTATGTTCCAATGTTAGAAGGACGATCTTCTATAGGAAGATTAGGATTATTCATACATGTTACAGCTGGTTTTGGAGATGTAGGGTTTAGTGGATATTGGACTTTGGAAATATTCTGTGTTCAACCTATAAAAGTTTATCCAGAAGTAGAAGTTTGTCAGATATATTATCACACTATTGATGGTGATTATGATAAATATACAAGTGGAAAATACCAAAACAACAAGGGTATACAGCCAAGTTTATTATATAAGGATTTTGAATGATTATTTTTGACACTTGAATTTAGGAGAATGATATGAAAGTAGAATTCTATAATTTAGATGATTTTAATAACTCTTTGAAATTTGTTGTTATACAAGCTAGATATAAGGATGAATGGATATTTGTAAGACATAAAGATAGAAACACATGGGAGATACCAGGTGGGCATATCGAAAAAGAGGAAATGCCAGATGAAGCTGCTGCTAGAGAATTATATGAGGAGACAGGGGCTATAGAATACAATTTATCACCTATCTGTAATTACTCTGTAGAAATTAATGAAAGCAAAAGTTTTGGTAGATTATACTATGCAGAAGTAAAAAATATTGGTGAATTGGGTGATTATGAAATCACTGAGATAATTACAAAAGATAAATTACCTGAAAAATTAACCTACGATAAGATTCAACCAATATTATATAAAAAAGTGTTAGCCAGCATTACAATTTAATTGAAGATTTCTGAAATAGATTTAGGAGAGTAACTATGGACTTACTTGTAATAATTTTATTTGTAATTATCATAGTTAGTTGTATTCTTATTAGGCTGAAGCGATTTGAAAAATACAGAAAAATATTTGGTATAGTATTTATTCTAATTCCCATTATTATTATAATTGAAAGTGTTTTTTATGATGAAACTGATTATATATATGATTTTATATTTATTAATATTTATCTTATTGTGCTTTTAGTTATATTAACGTTGTTAGAAAAAAAGACTCGGGAAAATACATATTTATATTTTGGGTTTTTTACAGTATTTTATGTAATAATGTTTTATTCAATTAGAATTATGAATGGAAGATTATTGATATCATTTAATTATATGTTTATTGTTTTAACATTCATCACTAATATTAGATATATTTATAAAAGAGATGATAGAACAGCAATGATTTTTGCAAATATAATTGGAATTATAATAATAGGTATCATGACTATGATTTATCCTAAGTCATATTTAACAAGCACAAAGCAAGAACGTATACTGAATGATTATCTGATAAATGAACAAAAAATTGATGATGATGATATTATTGAAATGACTGTGTTATCAAATCCAAGCGAAGATAATGAAAAGAGAATCTTTGTTAAAATAAAGGATGAAGATACCTTTATCTACTATTATAAAAATGGAGAAATAACAGGAATAGAAGAAAAAGAATTAAGTAAGTGAGAGGGGATGATTTTATGAAGCTAGAAGAAATGAGTAGCTTTTTTAATAAAAGGGTAGATGGTTATGAAGAACATATGATGACTAATGTAGATGGAGCAACAGAATATTATATTAAAACAGCAAAGTTAATTCCAAAAATAGAAGGATTGAAATTGCTGGATCTAGGTTGTGGAACTGGACTGGAATTGGATGAAATATTTAAAGTGAATCCAACAATCTCCGTTACAGGAATTGATATAGCAAAAAAAATGACAGATAAACTTTTAGAGAAGTATAAAAATAGAAGTAATCAAATTAATATAATCAATGAAAGTTATCTAGAATATAATATAGGTGAAGATATATATGATGTCGCTCTATCTGTTCAAACACTTCATCATTTTACTCACAAAGAGAAAACAAATATTTTTAGTAAGATATTTAGAAGCTTAAAGCATAATGGTATTTATGTAGAAACAGATTATATTGCTCCTAATCAAGAATATGAAGATTTTCATTATAGCGAAAATATTAGAATAAGAGATGAATTAGGTATAAAAGAAGGATATTATCATTACGATACTCCTTGTACCTTTGAAAATGAGAAGAATATGTTATATAAAGCAGGGTTTAAGTCAGTAGATAAAATATGGCAAAAAGACAATACTGTAATTCTAGTGGCTAAAAAATAATAATGATGATATTAAAATAATTAAAAAGTGGAGAGTGAAAAGAATGGCTTGGTGTCCAAAATGTAAAAGTGAATACGAAGATAATGTAAAAGTGTGCAAAGAATGTAATGTTGAATTAGTAGACCAATTGAAAAATGATAAGGTTGAATATCAGAATTTTGAGTTTTTAATCAACGTAGGAACAGTCAATGAAGCTAATATTCTAATTTCTTTATTAGAATCCTATGACATACCTACATTTCATAAGAGTAAAGGTTCAGGAGAATATCTACAAGTAGCTACTGGAATTAATTATCAGGGGGTGGATATCTATGTACCTGCTGATGCAACAATCAAAGCAAAAGAAATCATTGATTATTCAAATAATGTAGAATTAGATGATGATATCCAAACAGAGAATATAATTGAAGATAATAGTTCTTTTGAAGACGAACAGCTAGATCAATTAGATAAAAAGAATAGTAGTAAGAGACGAACTGGTTTACTTATATTAATACTATTATTCATCGTGGTACCCTTACTTATTGTTATGATTGATTGGTTTTTTTAATATGATACTATTTTATTGAGGGGTGAGTATAATGGCACATAAGATATGTGAGAACTGTGGAGAGTTTAATAGTTCATCTGCCGTTTATTGTTATAATTGTAATAGTTCATTGAGAGATGTAAAAAAGAAAGAAGATGCTATTGAACCGATAAAATTTAGCGGGAAATCTGTAGGTTATAATTATTCTGAAGATGTAACCTTAGGTGAATGGATAATAATCTTAATTCTATTAGCTATACCTATAGTGAACATAATAGTATTAGTATTATTGGCTTTTGTCTGGAATAACACAAGTATAAATAATTTTGGAAAGGCTTCACTGATTTTAGGGATAATAGGAATCGTAATCTTTTTCTTATTAAGAGGATGTTCGGGGTATTAGATTAATGAATTAGAAAATTAAGATGGATATTTTTAAGGATGTATAGTATTATTTTGATTTCTTTTGCAGTTTGTCTTGTTTTGAGAGTGTAAATTAATTATTATAAATATACGGGGATGGATAAATGATACAAATAAATAAAAAATTAATATTGATGCTACTAGTAACTATTATAATTGTTTCAGCTGCAGCATGTAAAAATACAACTAATAATAAAAAATTATATGAAACTAATAGGTTTTATATGATTACTAATAATACTATATCACTTACTTACAATGATGATTTTAGTTATAGCTTTTATTATAAGTTAGATAAAAAGTATAAAATTAAGTTGGAATTGATAATAAAGAAAAAAGAAGAAGTAATAGGTACAATAGAATTAGAAGATACCAAAGAAGATGTTGCAGATATTGATGGTACTTTTGGTTTGTTGGTAGATAGGGATAAAGATAATAACAAAATTGTCTGGACTATAAGACATGATGAAATCACAAAGAAGATGGAAACGTTAGATTTATTTTTAGATGTAGGGGGTCATACAGGTACTATATGTGATAGCGGAATATTAGATGAGGATGGGATTATAGCTATTGGTAATCAATATGATATTAAAAATGAAAAATGTGATAACGAAAGTGATAAGTATGATTGGAGTATGGAATTCAAGGTTTATGGAATTGTAGTTAATGATGAAAATAACAGTTTTATAAATGATTAGAATGATACTGAATTTTTAATTTTTTGAACAGAGAAATCAAGTGGGTTATTGCGTATGTTATACACTTAATACCAATAACTTTGCTAATAATTTTAAGTGTATTTCACCTTGACACATCGTTATTTATTTATGTTATACTTTTTGCATGGACTTTTGCAGGGGTTATCATTACTGGGAAGTTCGATACAGGTACTTTTGAAGTAACTGCAGGAAATGTAAAAATATTTGAGAATAGATTGAAATAGTCAATACATTGAGAATTGACATTTAATGTATTATGTGATAATCTTAAGAGGAATAGACGTCCGAACATATTACTTGATAAAAATAACATATTAATATATATATTAAACATATATTTGAAATAAAACCTAACATTTTTTTATTTTCAATTATATGTTTTTTTATTCTATAGTTAATTATTAATATCTGCGTATTTTTCAATTTTTTCATCTTGTGTCTTAATTAGGAAGGTGGTTTATATTAAAAAAATTATTATTTGGTTGATAGCTAAGATTATAGGAAGAGGGTTACAAGCAACAGTCAGAATGGATTCCAATGCACGTGAAGAAATCGTAAAATGGAAAGATGGTTACACAATTGTAATTGACACTTATAAGAATGGACCTAAAGTTTGTTTTGTCAAACAGGGAAAAAGTTTATTAAAAAAGAAATATCAAGATGATATGAAAACTGATATTAGAATAATCTTTAAATATACAAATATAGTATATGAAATATTTACAGGACAGATTGGACTTGACAAGGTATATGCCCAGAATAGAATGATTGTGAAGGGAGATATATTTCAAACTCTAAAGATAGTTAGAATGTTTTATATATGTGAATGCTATTTATTTCCAAAATTTATTTGGAAAAAGATTATTGTTGAAAAACCTAAATTAACTTCTAATACATTGAACATATATATTGCCGCCATATTAGGGTTAAAATAAGGGAGGAGGAGAGATAATATGAATTCAGAGTATTTTGAATATCAAAATCGTGGGAAATTACTTTCAGGGAAAAATGCTATTGATCATATAGCTTATGAACTTAATAATATGATGTGTAAGAATCCGCTGATTATCACTGATAAGATGCTAGTTAAATTTGGTCATGTAAATATATTGTTAAAAGCCTTAAAAGAAGGGGATATAGATAAGCCACTTATATATGATGATGTACCAGCTGATTCTAGTGTAGAAGTGTGTAATGCTATTGCCAGTATATATAGAGATAATGATTGCGATTGCTTGATAGCACTTGGAGGAGGTTCGGTTCTAGATACTTCCAAAGGAGTTAATCTGACAATATCGTCGGGAGCAGATAACTTATTAGATATAATGGGACTTGGAATCATACAAAGAAAAACTGTACCGTCAATTATGATACCAACTACTTCAGGAACAGGTTCAGAAGCAACTTTAGTAGCGGTAATAGCTGATAAATTACAAAATGTAAAAATGGAATTTATCTCATATAATTTAGTACCAGATGTAGCTATACTGGATCCAAGAATGACATTGACACTACCACCAAAATTAACAGCGGCAACTGGCTTTGATGCTTTAGTTCATGCTATTGAGGCTTATACATGTAAACAAAAGAATCCAATTAGTGATGTATTTGCTATAAGAGCTATAAAATTTATATGTGAGAATCTAATAAAAGGAGTAGTTGATGGTAAAGATGAAGAGGCTAGACTTGCTTTAGCTAATGCATCATATATGGCGGGTACAGCTTTTTCTAATTCTATGGTTGGTATTGTTCATGCGATTGGTCATGCGATTGGTGGAGTTTGTCATGTACCCCATGGATATGCAATGTCTATTTTACTTCCTTACTGTATGGAATATAATTATGATGCTGTTGGTAATCTTTACGGTGAACTTTTACAATATTTTGTAGGAATAGAAGAAACAGCTATAACCCCAAGTAGTGAACGTGGAAAAAGATGCATTGAAGAAATCAGAGAAATGTTGAAGAAATTGAATGAAGTGGGTGGATTACCTATTCGCCTTAGAGATGTGAAAGTTTCAAAAGATGACTTTGAAAAAATAGTTGAAAATGCTATCAATGATGGAGCAGCTATTACTAATTATAGAAATGTAAATAAAGAAGCAGTTCTTGCTATATTAAATAGAGCTTATTAAGTTTATTGCCATAATTTTATTAGGCTGTCTTATAATAAGTTTAATATCATCGTATAAGAAATATTTTTTATTTTATATGATGATGTTGAATAATTATTATGAGATGGTCTTTTTTTATTATATAATAAGTTGCTAAAACACTAGTTAAGCAGGATAAATTAGAATCATATATTAAAATTCTAATATTGTTATATAATTATAAGATATTAAGATGTAACAATAATATTAATATCTTATGGTTGTGTAAAATATTTCTAAAAGTATATAATACTACTTGAATAAAGCAGGGTTTTTTTATTAAATATAAAGATTTAAATATAAAATAATTATTTTTTAATAGAAACAAATACATAATAATTGTTTATGGGGAAGGTTATATAGTTATTTGTTACTGCTTATATGTGAACTGTCTTTTGAGATGGATAAGTAGAAAGGAGGAACATGAAAATATTAAGTTGTTAAATTACATTTGCAAATTATCCATTTCCACAGTTTGTTCCACATATAGATATATCAAAATTTATAGGCTTGGGAGGAAAATTATATGAAGAAAATGGTAGGAGTTTTTATGGCTTTAATTATGCTGGTAGGTACATTAGCATATAGTGAACCAATAAAAGTAATGGCTGCTGATGATGATTATTCAAGATGCCAAGATTTCGAAGATACTAATGTTCCTAGTAATTGGCAAACTGTTAATGGTGGTTCTGTTGAAATAACAGATAATCATTATAAACATGGGACTAATTCACTTTTATGGAACTTTGTATCTGATTCTAAATTAAGGGTAGACAATCCACTATATCTTAGTGAAGCAGGTGCTAAGAAAAGAGGCGGAATGAAAATATGGATATATAATGAAAATCCAATTAATGATAAGGTTACCTTTAAATTTGGTGTTAAATCTTTTCTAGATGCAGACAATCCACATTATAAATTCAATGTAAATATTAACTTCAAAGGTTGGAGAGCTATTTGGGTCAAATTCAAACAAGAAGGAGATAACCCAGATTATAGTGGTAATGATAATGATCCACTAGAAATGATGGATATAGTCGCTCCTAGTGAAGCAGGAAGTCTTTATTTTGATATTGTTGAATTTGTTAATGAAATGCCAAAAAGTCGTAGTGCAGATTATCAAATGCCTAAAGTAGGGGTATCAGATATTGAGACTGCAATGTATTGGGATATGGCTTATTATTATAGTGGGTTAACACCATCTTTGCCAGAAGAGACAGAGATTACTCAAGAACAAATTAACGCCTTTAATAATATTGAAGCAAAATATGAAAAATGGATTTTTGGGGAAAATATAGATTTAACAAAAGAACCACTAAGTATTAGAAATAATGCTTTACAACAATTCATTACAGAAGGTTTGCAAGCATACGAGAAATTAAATATTGTTAAACATGCTGATGGCAGAATTACAGGAGAACCACTTTTTTCATCTCGTGACCCACATTTAATGAAATTTGGTGTAGATGTAAGTAGAGCTGTATTACTACCATTAGTGTATGATTATAAAATAAATGGAAATGTTTCAAGTAAAGAAAAATTCTTTGATACTCTAGATTATATGAATGACCAAGGTTGGGCATATGGAAGCGGACTTGGAACAATTGATCATGAAACAAATAAGCATAATGGATATTTTCATGCTATTTATTTGATGAAGAATGAATTAGCTACAACTAATAGACTTGAAAGAGAAAGAGAGACTATTTTTTGGCAAACAATCTTTGGTAAAACATTTGAGGAGAACATAGATCAAGAAGAAGTAACATCAGATGAATTAAGAACAAAATTCATGTATAACCTATTATATGTACTTATCATGGAAGATACTCCAGAGAAGGTACGTTATATGAAAGGGTTAGTTAATTACTATAATATAGCTCTTACAATAGCACCAGGGTATTCTGATACAATAAAGAGTGATTATTCATTATATCACCATAGAGGTACTTATCTTTCCGCATATGGTGTAAATGGTATTCATATGGCATCATTAATCGCTTATTTGTTAAGTGATACTACATTCGCTTTATCAGAAAACAGTACTAAAAATATAAAAAATTCTTTATTACATGCGCGTATATATGCAAACCAGTATAACGTACCAGCAGGAGCTAGTGGTAGATTACCAGATGTTACTGGAGTAGTTTCAAAACTTGTACCAGCATATGCTTATATGGCACTTGCAGCTAATCCTATTGACGAAGAAATGGCTACAGCTTTTATGAAATTATGGAAACCTGATTCAACATATCTAAAAGATGGATTGTTCCCATTAGCTAATACATATTCTGTCCATTACTTAAATACAATGGGTGGGTTACAATTAGCAGTTGAATTATCAGAAAGCGGTTATCAAGCAGAAAGTACACCACAGGGAACTTGGGTATATCCATATTCAGGTCTAGCAATAAATAGACAAGGGGAAGCTATGGTAGCAGTAAAAGGTTATAGCCAATATGTCTGGGATTATGAATCATCTAATAAATTTGACCCACAAACGTTAACTCAATTAAAAGAGAATGTATATGGTAAATATCAATCATATGGAAGTATACAGATTAATGGAATCGGTAATCCAATAGGAACTATAGAAAGCGGTTATAACCTGGATAATGGTTGGGATTGGAATAGATGGCCTGGAGCAACTACAAAACATTTACCATTATCAGAACTTATATTTACTGGTGGTCATGCGAATCATAGACGTTTCAGCGACCAAACTTTTGTAGGTGGAAGTACATTGCAGAACCAATATGGTGTTTTTGGTATGAAATTACATGACATCCATGATGACACAAGTTTTAAAGCTAATAAATCAGTTTTCTTCTTAGGAGATACGATAGTATGTTTAGGTTCAGATATTGAAAACAATGATAGTATCAATTCAACTGAAACAACATTATTTCAATCATATATGAACAATAGTACAATGCCATTTTGGTATAATTCCAGTAACGAAATTACTAGTGATACTTATTCTAAAGAAGTAAATACTCATGACTCAGCTTGGTTGATTGACCCATACAATAACGGATATTTTATACCAGACGCCAGTGGTCTTTTTATACAAAGAGGAGTTCAAAACTCTAGAAATAATAGAGATTCTTTAGATACTTCAGGAAATTATACAACAGCTTGGATTAATCATGGAACTGATCCTAATAGTGAAGGTTATGAATATGCTATTAAATTAGGCGTTACTCCACAACAGATGGAAACATTTGTTAGTAATCCATCATATCAAGTATTAAAAAAAGACGGTGATGCACATATTGTAACTGATTCATCCTTAAATATTACAGGATATGCAATAATGAATCAAAACAATGTTATCAATCATGGATATCTAAAAAATGTAAGTGTACCTTGTATGGTAATGACTAAAGAGCTCAGTCAAGATGAAATAGTACTTAGTATGAGTGACCCAGACCTTAGATTGCCAAAGTTTGATAAACATAAAGATATAACTTCTGATGCCATTAGAGTACCAAGCACTCAGAATATAGCTACTCTTACATTAAGAGGAGAATGGCAGCTTAAGAATCGATCTAATGAAGCTAGGATTATAACTTCTAATACAGATACAACAATTGAATTTGATTGTGTGGATGGTAAAAACATAGAAGTAGAATTAGTAAAAGGTTCAGGAAGCGGTCAAACTCCAACACCAGTAACATTGAATCCTACTGAAGATACTTATGTTAGAGACGGTGAATATGGAGATCAAAATTATGGTACTATAGCATTAAGAGTAAAAGGTGGTACTACTAATTATAATAGAGAAACTATTATGAAATTTGATATGACTAATGTTAGCTTAGATGCTAAAACAGCTGAACTTAAAATATACTCTACAAAAGTCACAGGAGTAGTACCAGTATCTATCTATGCTGTAACAGATGATTCATGGAATGAAAACAGTATATCCTATAATAATAAACCAGATGTGACTACCAAACTTACTACTGTTAATATAGATGAGCCAAATAAATGGTATACATTTGATATAACTCAATTCGTTAATAGTGAATTGCAAGGAGATAAAGTGATGACATTATACTTTGTAGATGATACTGTATCAGGAAATACTTTGGTTTTTGATAGTAGAGAAGATATTAATGGTCCACAATTAACAATAACATATTAGTATAAAAATTCATTTCACCTTTTGTTTTTTAGCACGTTGTAGTATAATAGTTAATTAATAAATGATTTGTATTTAATTATACTTATATTATGATTATTTACTATTACTAGAAAAGGTGATTGAAATGCCAATTAAAGTTGATAATAATTTACCAGCAAAACAAGTGCTAAAGCAAGAAAAAATATTTGTAATGGATGAAGATAGAGCTATGCGTCAGGACATACGTCCTTTGCAGATTGCTATACTTAATTTAATGCCATTAAAACAGGCTACAGAGACTCAGTTATTACGTTTGCTCAGTAATACACCTTTACAGGTTGAAATCACTCTATTGCATCCTGAATCCTATAAGTCTAAAAATACATCCAAGGAGCATTTATTGAGTTTTTATACAATCTTTAAGGAGATAAGACATAGGAAATTTGATGGTATGATAATAACTGGTGCACCAGTGGAACATATGGATTATGAACAAGTTGGATATTGGGATGAGTTAAAAGAGATTATGGAATGGACTAAAACTAATGTTACATCAACTTTTCACATATGCTGGGGAGCACAAGCAGGATTATATTATCATTATGGAGTCAATAAACATATGCTTTCTAATAAAATGTTTGGTATATTTGAACATAATGTATTAAAGCCTAACTATAAATTATTACGAGGATTCAATGATAGCTTTTTTGTCCCTCATTCAAGACATACAGGAGTTAAAAGAGAGGATATCATTAACAATCCAAATCTAGAGCTTTTATCGGAATCAAATGAGGCAGGAGTATATATTGTTATGTCCAAGGATGCAAAACAGATATTTGTTACTGGACACTCAGAATACGATCCTCTTACGTTGAAACAAGAATATTTTAGAGATAAGGAAAAAGGTATGGACGTTAAGCTACCTAAGAACTATTTTCCTTACGATGATGAAAATCAGTATCCTAAGGTATCTTGGAGGGCACATGCCCATCTAATATATTCAAACTGGTTGAATTATTATGTATATCAGCAAACACCATACCTTATGGATGAGATTGGGGAGGAAAGCTAGGGTTTACAGGTGTTTGCGAGATTTTCTAAGTGTCATAAAGTATTGTAAGTTATCATAACTTTTGGCGCAAATTTCGAGACAAATGGAGGCAATTATTAACCAAAATTGTGAAAAGTAACTTGGTTCACAAATAGATTTATAAAAAGATCTTCAGTGTTTGAAGATCTTTTTATAAATTAAAGTTTACCATGTCCTCTATTACTGATTGGATAGTTGACTATTTATCTCATTAAATACAACTAAGTTATAACCATTAAAATCTAATGCATATTTTTCTAGTGAAGGAAACTCTCCATTATCTGACCAAACCACTGTCACCATCTTAGCATTTTTAGAAAATGTGTCCCAATTATCATCCCTTAATGAAGTTTGATAATTTTTCCAAAGATTGCGATAGTTTTCATGTTGATTTTCAGGAATAGATTGAAGAACAGATTTATTATTAGCCCATAATTTTAAATGATCAGATTCTGTATATTCTTTTACAGGTAATTTATCTTCGAATACCTGAAATAAATCATAAATGCTAATATTAGAAACCGTTTCACCATATACTTTCTTCATTTCTTTCAATACATTATTCAGATCCGCACTTTCCGGATAGTTTACTTTGACAGAGCAAAGTTTAGGGTTTCCTTTTTTAAAATTTATAAAATTAAATATTATTATAGAAGTCTTCTCGCCAAATAATTCATAACCTTTTACGGAAAACACAGAATCCTCTACATAGTGACTTGTATCTTTTTCTGATATCCCATATGCATTTAGTGTTTCAGCCATGCTCATACCCCAGTTTGTTTTTGAAAATTCCGGGTAATCAGGATCAGCCTTTTTACTGCATGAGCAAAGTAATATTACAGTAGTAAATATAATAAATGCAATTTTTTTCATCTTTATTCCTTTCTTTACGATAATTCTATATACATATGTATATCAAAATTCATAAGATATTAAGAGGAAATTATTATTACTATATTTGCCAGTTACATTTATACAGTACTCTTATATACATAATTTGTCAATCGGGAAAAAGAACTACCAGTTCAAACTAATGTTAAATATACAGCGATTATTGAAGATAAATCAATTAGTACATATTTTGCTACTGAACAGATTTTTTAAAATAAAATTAATCTGATTTGCTAATAGGTTGTCTGTAACTAAGATTAAAGTTATAAAGAGACAGCCTATTTACATATTAACTAGCATTATACTTTCCATTTTACTTTTAAAACAGAATAAAAGGTAGTAATTTTGTGTCAGGGAACTTTTAATCTATCTTATTATATAGTATAGTAAATAAATAGTTTATAAATAATAGGTTAGGTGAGGTGGAAGATGAAAATTAAACATATTTATGTAGGAGTCTTGTTATTAATAATTATACTAGTATTATTGTATTTCCGAAATACAAAAAATAATGAAAAAATAATAAGAAGTGATGAAATTAAAAAAATAACTATAGAATACGGACCAGAATCATTTACTGTTGGAGATAAAAATGTAATAAAAGATATAATTGATTACTTAAATATTAAAGAGTGGAAAACTGTTAAAAACTGGCGTTTAGAATTAGCACCATCATTTTATATGATACTGCATTATTCAGATAATAATAAATCTAAACTAGGGTTCTTAGAAGATAAAGATATAGCATATTGCAAGTTTAAAAATAGATATTATAAACTAAATATTAAATACTCTGATATATACAATTATTTAGATAAACTACTTGAAGAATAAAATCAATAGTTATTAGAAAATCTTTGACCAGTAAAGGGTAAAAAGAGTCTATTCTTTAGGATTTTTGTTATTAAAAACATATAAACTATAAATAATTTAAAAAAGTTGACTTTTTATTAAAAATAATGTAGAATTGATTGTGGAAATTAGAAAAAATCTATAAAAGAGCAAATATACTTGCAAATAAAGTACATTGATAGGTGGACTTTGAATTGCCTATGTAATTTTTGAATTAAATCATTAAACTTTATCGCTTTATTTAAACCTATAATACAACTTCTTTTTACTCCCTTATTGATTGGACAAAAAATTTATTAAAAACATAAATGACCTTTTTAAAAACTCTATAGCCAACAGTTATTGTAGTATTATAAAGTTTGAAAAATGGTTGTTTTTTAATATGAATATTTAAATAATAAAATATTAATTGTCGCACAGTCGCATTAATATAAGTTTATAAGTACACGAATCCAAGACGTGTTGATGGCGAAGCTATGTCTTAGTGAGGAGATTGAGATAATGCATAACTGGTATGTACTTTTTGTACAATCTGGAGAAGAAGAAAACATATGTGGATTATTAAACAAATTATGTAAGCATAAATATATAGCATTCTATCCAAAAATTAAAAAAATATATTATAACAAAAAAAGAAAAGAACAAGGATTAGTCCCCATGTTCCCTGGCTATGTTTTTATTGAGACTAAGATGCAAGCTGATTTATTTATAAAAGAAATAATGCCTACGATAAGAAAAACAAAATTAATCTATAATCTTTTAGGTAAAGACAATCCAAAGAATATGGGAGTATATGATAAGGAAAAGAGATTTTTATTGAAATTCTGTGATAATCAGTATATTGTAAGAGAATCTATTGGATATATTGAAGGGGAGAGGGTATATATTATCTCTGGTCCTTTACAAGGATTTGAAAGTGTCATCAAAAGAATCGATAGACATAAACGTATTGCTGAGGTACAGATGCAATTTATGGGTGATACACGTCGGATTAAGGTTGCTTTGGAGGTAGTAAGAAAAATATGAATGCTAGTAAAGAAAGTGGAAAGAATAAATTATATCCATTAACACATCCACAAAAGCGTATTTGGTATATTGAAAAGATACATCCTAACACACCTGTTTATAATATCGGAGGAACAGTTAGGATAAAAGGAAAAATCAATCATGAGTTATTAGAACAAGCAATACAGTTATTCATTAGCAGGCATAAAAGTTTACATCTAAGATTTTGTGAAAATAGTAAAGGGGTTAGGCAATACATATGTCAGGAAAGTGTTAAATTAGATTTTATAGATTTTGCCAGTGATAAGAAACCTAAAGAAAAATTTCATAAATGGGTTGAGGATGAAGCAAAAAGGCCATTTAGATTAGTTGATTCTAGGCTTTTTTATTTTGCTTTATATCAAGTTTCAGAAAGCCATTGTGGTTATTTAGTTAAATTTCATCATATTATTGCTGATGGATGGTCTATTCAAATTATGACTGAGCAAATAAGAGATATCTATTTAAAGTTGATGGCTGGTGAGAATGTAACAACTGATTTATCTTCAACATATGAGGATTATATATGGAAAGAGCAAGAATATCTTTCATCTGATAGATTCATAAAACACAAAAAATTTTGGCTTGAAAAATTCAAGGATTTACAAGACCTATTTTTAAATAAAAGCTCGGATATAATTATAGGTAATAGAAAATCATTTGAAGTAGACGAAGCAGTATCTTCTATGATAAAAGATTTCACATCGAATAACGTTATAACATTAAATACATTATTCATTGCGTTATATTTGATTTACTATAATAAGATAACAGGACAGAAAGATATTGTAATAGGTATTCCTGTATTTAATCGACATGGCAAAAAAGAGAAAAATATATTTGGTATGTTTACGAGTACAATGCCATTTAGATTCTTAATTAACAGTAATAAAAATTTTATGGAGATAATAGATGAAGTAAGTAACCAGTTAAAAAAGTGTTATTATAATCAGAAGTATCCATATAACTTATTAGTCCAAGATCTAGAACTAAGAAAAAGAGGATATGACAATTTGTTTAATATCTGTATTAATTACTATAATACAAGACATCATACCGAGATGGATGGTTGTGAAGTTGAGAATATTGAATTCTATAATGGACATCAGATCTATGGCATGCAGATAATTATAAGAGATTGGACCAGTTCAGGGTGCTTGACTTTAGATTTTGATTATAAGACAGAAGATTATACAGAACAAGAAATTGAAGATCTTAATAATCATATTTTGTACTTATTAAAGCAGTTGATAAGTAATCCATTACAGCATATTAGTGGAATACCCATGCTATCAGAAATAGAAAGCAATGATTTGGCATATACCTTTAATGCAACAGCTAGGAATTACCCAAAAACTAAAACAATATCCCAGTTGTTTGAAGAGCAAGTATTGAAAACACCAGATAAAATTGTTATACAACATAATGATAAAAACATAACATATAAGGAACTCAACGAAAGATCTAATCAATTAGCTAGATACCTCATCAAAAACGACGTTACAAAAGAATCTGTAGTAGGGTTGATAGCCACCCATTCAATAGAAGTAATCATTGGTATTTTGAGTATTATAAAAGCTGGGGCTGCATTTTTGCCAATTGATCCAGTTTATCCAAAGGAAAGGATAAACTACATGTTGGAGGATTCAGGTTGTCGAATTCTTCTTACTAATATACATAAAGATATATCTTTTGATGGTAAAATCATTCAGCTTAATAATATGCACAATAATGAAGATATATCTAATCTCACTATAATAAGTTCTCCTGATGATTTGATTTATATCCTCTATACATCTGGTTCAACGGGAAAACCAAAAGGTACAATGATAAAGCACAGGGGGGTAGTCAACTATATTTGGTGGGCAAAAAAAGTATATATTGACCATGAAGATGAAGTGTTTCCATTATATTCATCATTAGCTTTTGATCTAACTATGACATCTATTTTTACCCCTATAATTAGTGGGAGCAAGATTATAATCTATAATGATAATGATGAAGATGAATATGTTCTTTTTAGAATATTAAGAGACCATCAAGCAACAATTATAAAGCTTACACCTGCTCATCTATCACTGTTAAAAGATAGAAGTATAGAATCCTCTAGTGTAAAAAAATTGATTGTTGGTGGAGAAAATCTGACGGTAAAATTAGCAAGTGATATATATAAGGTGTTTAATAAAGGCATAGACATATATAATGAATATGGACCTACTGAAACGGTAGTAGGATGTATGATTCATAGATATGAGTACGAGAAAGATACGAGTGTTTCAGTTCCAATAGGAAAGCCCATTGATAATGCTCAAATTTATATACTTAATGAACATCATCAGCTCTTACCAAAAGGCGCTCTAGGAGAATTATATGTATCAGGGGATGGTGTAGCAAGGGGATATTTGAATAATCCCAAGCTAACTCAGGAGAAATTCATACCCAATCCTTTTAGAGATGGTGAGATGATGTATAAAACAGGTGATCAAGCTAGGTTTATAGATGATTCATTAATAGAGTATGTAGGCAGAATAGATCAACAGGTAAAAATAAGAGGTTATCGCATTGAATTAGGTGATATTGAAAATCAGATAAATAGTCATAAAGACATTGTAGATACGGTAGTAGTAGACATAGTAGAGGATAACGGTGTCAATAATTTATGTGCATATGTGGTCTGCAAAAACAAAATTAATGTTAATGAGTTAAAGGCATATCTACTAGATAAACTACCAGATTATATGATACCTTTATACATTATAGAAATAGAAACAATACCATTAACGAATAATGGTAAAGTTGATAAAACCTTACTGCCTAAGCCTAATAGAAGTTCAGGTGATGAGATTGATTTTATATCTTACAGAAATCAAGAGGAAAAGGTATTAGTAGAAGCAATAAGTATTGTATTACATATCAAAAATCCAAGTATAAAAGAAAATTTCTATCATATAGGCGGGGATTCTATAAAGGCAATACAAGTGGCATCAAGACTTCACGAGTTGGGATATAAGATAAAGGTAAAGGATATATTGGCGTATCCGATTATTGAAGAAATGGTTCTATGTGTTAAAAAGAATGAGGTACAGTGTAATCAACAACCTGCAAGAGGAAAGGTGAAGTCTACACCTATAATATGTTGGTTTCTTAATCAAGAGTTCACAAATATTCATCATTATAATCAGAGTATAATTATTAAATTAAATTCTAATATTGACGTTAGAGATATGGAAAAAATTCTAGAAAAAATTATAAGGCATCATGATGCATTAAGATTAAATTATAATCGACAAACAGATGAACTCTATTATAATCACGAACATTTAGATTATCACCCAAAGATTCAAGAATATCTGTTAAGTGATTTAACTTATTCAGTTCAATTGGAAAAAATGACATCAATAGCTGAAAGATTAAAAGGAAGTATGGACATTGGTCGTGATATCTTATTAAAAGCATGTATTTTTAACCTCGGTCAACAGAGGATAATGCTACTTACTGCTCATCACATAGTAGTCGATGGTGTTTCCTGGAGAATAATATTAGATGATATGGATACTTTAATGGAACAACTTCAAAACAAACAAAAATTGACCTTACCAGCTAAAACCGTTTCTTATCAAGTTTGGTCAGAACAACTATTAAAGCATAGCGAAGAATTGATGAATGAAGCTGATTATTGGAATAATATATTATGCCAACAATTTGAATTTCCACTTATAGATTATGAAGGAGATCACAAAGAACATTCAACTAACACTATATTAAGTAAGTTAAGTATTGATATGACGAAGCTATTGTTAGAAGCACAAGAAGTTTATAATACCAATACGGAAGAATTGCTCATTACAGCACTTGTCAGAACCGTTAACCAATTAACTGGGAGTAAAGACATTGTTATGGAGTTAGAAAGTCATGGGCGAGAAGAGCTATCTGATGGATTAGATGTTACGAGAACTGTAGGGTGGTTCACAGCCCTATACCCATTGCATGTCTCATTACCTTATAATGATTTATCTAGCCAGATAAAGAATGTAAAAGAATCAATAAGAACAATACCTCATAGAGGGATAGGTTTTGGAATTCTTAAATATTTAACGAAATGGTTAAAAGATACGGATAAAAAAAGGATTCGTTTTAATTATATGGGTCATTTCAGTAACATATCAGAAAACAGTAATTTTGAATTAATCAGTGAAAGATTAGGTGAAGACATAGGTTTAGAAAATCACTTATCCTGTTTATTAGAGATTAATTGTTACATATTAAATAATCAATTACATACATTATTTGGTTGTGAAAAATATAGAATTGAAGAGAATAAAATGAAGAAATTTATCGCAAATTATGAATCAAATTTAGAAGGTATAATCCTACATTGTTGTGAAAAAGATAGTAAAGTATTTACACCATCTGATTTTGATACAGTGGAGTTGGCTCAAGATGAACTGGATAATCTATTTGACTAGTAGTTATTTATCTCAGAGAGAATTAAACAATCTCATAATTTAGTAAGAGGATGGTTGCGAATGGGAAAAAAAGGTATAATTTATACAATAATAATATTAGTAATGATGAGTATGTTTAGTACACAGGTAAAAGCAAATAAAAAAGTTGACTCAATAAAACAAGTAAGTTTAGATCCAACAACAGAAGCAGATTTAGAAAAATTAATTAATAGCAACATGCAACAGGGGCACATTCCAGGTTTAGCATTAGTTATTATCAAAGATGGGCAAGTTTTCTATAAAAAGGGATTTGGATATGCAGATGTTAAGAGGAAAAAGGAAGTTACATCAAAAACCTTTTTTGAGATTGGATCTAATAGTAAGGCATTTACTGCCTTAGGTATATTAAAGCTAGAGAAGGAAGGGAAGATACAACTAGAAGATTCTGTGACAAAATATATACCCTGGTTTAAAATGCGTTATGTAGGTATGTACCAAGGTGAAGAAAGAGAAGAATACGTTGATATAACTATCAACCAATTATTACACCATACTAGTGGTATTACTTCTAAATCAATAGCAGATATACCTATTTCAAATGAAGAGGATGCACTAGAGAAGACCGTTAAAACCCAAGTCAATAAGAAGCTTGCACATTATCCAGGAGAAAACTTTGAATATGCAACAATTAATTATGATATTCTTGGGCTTGTCATTCAAAATGTAACAAGCATGAGTTATGAGAATTATATGAAAGAAAATATACTAAAACCCCTAGGTCTTAATGAAACATATACACATAAAAATAACCATATTGAAAAGGATATGGCAACAGGATATAAGGTACAATATTTAAAAGCTCGTCCTTTCAATGCGCCTATTTATAAAGGAAATACACCTGCTGGATACCTCATATCCAATTTGGATGATATGGAAAAATGGGTAAAAATACAACTGGGTATATATCCATTACAAGATTTTGATGAAGAACTCATTAAGACTTCCCATATACCCGATACAACCGTATCACCTGGTGGAGATGGCTCTTCATATGCTTATGGATGGTTAGTTTATCAAGAAGGTGAAGGAGTTTTTACACATGCAGGAAATAATCCTAATTATTCATCGTATATCCTTATAAGACCTGATGAAAACCTTGGTATATGCGTTCTTTCTAATATCAATTCTGCATACACAATGGACCTGGGAAAAAGCATTTACAGAATATTGAACAAAGAAGAGCCTATTAACTATACAAAAGATATCTATTCTACAATTGATAAAAAAGCATGTATAGTAATAATTATTGGAGTTGTGATGATTCTTATCCTTTTATTTTTATTAGTACGTTTTGTGTTAGAACTAATTAATGGTAAAAGAAATCATAAAAACAATGGGAAGAAAATAATAACAACAATAATTGGAGCTCTATTAATAACTGTAATTATTAGTTATTGTCTTTATAGGATACCTCATGTACTATTTTATGGATTGCCTTGGTGTTTTATTAAAGTATGGGCACCACAGAGTATATTGACAGCCATTATGTTGCTTATTATAGTTGTTGTATTATTTTGCATATATTTTGTTTTAAAGAGAATATATCCTAAGAAATAATAGGATTTTACAATATATTCCATATAGCAGACCATATCATTAAGATGGAGTTAGGTAAAATAAATGACATAAAAGAGAGGGATTACCTTATATGTATGTCATAATTTAAATATGAAAAGGAGTAAAGTATGATTATTAATAATTTTTTAATCAAAGATATGCCCATAGTATTAACAGAACTTACGATACCACAAAGTTATTATCATTTAATAGACAACGCAGTAAATTACTGTAATAAGCTTGATGAATTAGGCTATAAATATACTCATCAATTATTAGACATTCAAAGCAATCATAATAAAATGGAAGAATTATGCCAAAAGACTAGCATTCCATTGACTTATCTACAATCTTTAATAAAATTACTAGCTTTTAATCAATACAAACCATTTCCTATAAAGAAAATAGAGAGTTTAAGTAAAGAAGAGATTGATAAGTTTTTGAATAAGGGTTATAAAAAAACAGATCAGATTCTTCTAATAGGGAAAACAAAAGAAGATAGAAAGAAATTAGCAGAAGAAGTTGGAGTTTCAGTAGATTGTGTAACTAAGCTCATAAAAATGGCGGATCTTATGAGATTACCAGGAGTCAAGTATATTAGAGCAAATCTCTATTATGCAGCAGGATTTGATTATGTTCAGAAATTTATAGGATTAGATTTGGATAAAACAAGAGAGTATCTAAAAGCTTTTGTAAAGGATACGCAAATTGCTAAAATGGCACCATTAAAGAAAGAGTTAGCAACCCATATTATGTGGTCCAAAATATATCCTATTCAAGCTGAATTTGAATAAGAGGTAAGATATCGTACAGAAAGGAAATATCATGAGAGAAAAAATACTGTTCTGTTTACCTCATGCAGGAGGGGCGGCAAGTACTTATGGAAGTTGGAAGAGATGTAGTGATAGTATGATAACAGTTGTACCTATTGAGTTAGCTGGTAAGGGAAAGAGAATAAGAGAAAAACAGTATGAAACACTACATAGTGCTGTAGATGACATTTATCATTATATATTAAATACATTAAATAATCATTGTTCTTATGGTATATTCGGCCATAGTATGGGAGCTTTACTGGCTTATGAAATCTATTATAAGATGAAACACCATAATAAACAATTACCTGATCATATGTTTTTATCTGGTCGAAAACCACCACATTTTAAGGAGGATGAGATATTACATAAATTATCACAAGAGGATTTTATAGAGAAAATAAGACAAAGTGATGGAACTCCAAATGAGTTTTTTGAGCATGAAGAGCTTCTTTCAATCTTTATACCTATACTTAGAGAGGATTACCGAATATTAGAAGAATATCAATATACTGAAAAAAAATATAAGATGCACAGTGACATAACTGTTTTTTATGGAAAGAATGACAAGATGACCAAAGAAGAAGATATGCAGGAATGGAAACAGCATACAGATGGTGAAATGGAACTGCTGGCTTATGATGGGGGGCATTTTTTCATTCATGAATATGAAAAACCTATATATTCAGTTATTAAGAGTAAACTGCTGAAAGGAGAAGGCTAAGCATGAAAAAACAATATTGTAATCATTGTGGATTACATTCTAATATTCCTGGAGTAACAATTAACAGTGATGGTATATGTGGATTATGTACAACCTATGAAGAAAATCAAGTATATGAAAAGCGGTTTAGAAAAGTACTCACCCATAAAATGAATAAATTGTTTAAAGAAGTAAAAGAAAGAAGTCATATGTACGATGCCATTGTTCTATTTAGTGGAGGTAAAGATAGTACGTATCTATTAAAGTTAGCAAAAGAGGAATATCAATTAAGAGTTTTGGCCGTTTCTATTATGCATTCGGTAGTTAATGATGTTTCAGAAAAAAATATGCATGATGTAACCAAAAAAATGGGAATAGACCATATACAATTCTATATACAAGAAAACGTATACAAACAAGTCATGCGAAAAGGATTGCTAGAGAGTGAAAAATATCAATTAGATGAATTTTTTGGTTGTACAATATGTAGTTTTTTTCATTATTGGATACCTATTAAAATAGCAATGAAAATGAATATCCCAATTATTCTAGAGGGCAGTGACTTGGGACAGAGTGGAAGACCTCTTTATACAGAAGGCAATCAAATAAAACATAATATAAAAAAAGGATATAAACCCTATGGGAAGATACATGACCTTATAGCAGATGCTCTTGGGGATGAATACAAGGGCAGTATTTACGACTATGATTCTGTAGAAATGATGTCAGATAATTATCCAACAATTATTTCACCATTTACTTTTACAGATTATGATTACAATAAAACACTTAATGAGATTGAAGAAATGGGGCTTAATAGTAATAAGTTTAATAAGATATATACCAACTGTTCTCTTCTTCCTTTTATTTCTTATTTTACGATAAAAAAATACGAATGTGTACCATACGTCAAGCAATATGCAAGTGAAATTAGAAGACAGGAACCTGTTCTAATGCAATTAAAAACTGAAAATGATACTAACAATAAAGTACTAGATAAGGACAATATCATGAAGCTCATGGATGAATACATAAAAGTGATTAATTATGTAGTGGAAAATAAATTGAGCGAGGAAGATATTCTGCATACTCGCAAGAAAGATCTAATAGACTTAGCACCAACTTATTTAAATATATTTAAAGATGATGTTGGTGACTGCTTAATAAAAGATGTATCTAAGATTCCATATTATGCAAATTTCTTTGATATAAAAATATATAATTAAAAGGTGGGGATTAAAATGATGAAAGAAAACATTGATTATAATCAAAATAAGTTTTTAATGTTTGTATTGGATAAAATGGCATATGAATATGAACAAGATGGTAAAGATGTTATTCGAATGACTTTAGGTAAATCAGAGTTGCCTTTACATGAGAATATCACTAATGCTATGGTTGATGCGTTAATGGATTTTAAGAAAAGTACTCTCGTGTTTCCACCAGGTTTACCTCAATTACAAGTTAAGTTATCAGAATTTTATAGAGAAAACAATAAGTTGGATATAAAACCTTCTAATATAATTATTAGTACTGGTACAAGTACTATTTTCAGAAATTTATTTTATCTTTTATTAAATGAAGGTGATGAAGTATTATTACCAATACCTTATTATTCTCTCTATAAATTTTCAGCTATACTATGTGGAGTCAAAATAAGATATTATAAAATTGATACAAAAACATTAAAATTAGATAGAGAATCTTTTGAACAAAACTTTACTTCCAAAACAAAAATAGTTGTTATTAATACACCAGGTAATCCTTTGGGTAATATATTATCAAAAGATGATTTGTTATTTATGGATTCTGTTGTAGATGGTCAAGCTACCATAATAAATGATGAGATATATAGTAATATGTGTTTTGATGAACCTGGAACTTCTGTCTTAGAATTAGATGGTATTAAATCACAGTTTATAACAACGAACAGTTTTTCAAAAGGGTATAGAATGTATTCAAGACGGGTTGGTTATTGTATTGTTCCTGATGAACTGGTTACACCTCTTACTGTCATTCAGCATCATACTCTGCTAACAACAGATCCAGTAGTACAGTTTGGTGCTATAGCAGCACTAGATCATCAGGATGAAGTTACTTATCTTAGAAATTTATATAAAAGTAGACGAGATTATACAGTAGAAGAATTCTCTGATGTAAAAGATGTGAAAGCAATACATTCAAAAGGGGGATTCTATTTAACATTAGAATGTTCACAATTTATGAAAAAACATAATATCAAAACTAGTTTAGATTTAGCAGTTAAAATAATGGAAAAAACTAATGTAGCTACGGTACCTGGATCAGATTTTGGATTGCCAGAAACAATAAGATTATCTTATACATGTATCAAATATAATGAAGGAATTAATCGTATGGTAGATTTTTTTAAACATTATAAATGATTAACGATCTAGTAAGTGGGTGATAAAAAATGCCAGATAAATTAAATAAGGATGCAATAGAAGATATAATATCTTTAACAGGTATGCAAGAAGGTTTATTGGTCAATCATATACGTAAACCTTCTTCAAAACAATATTTCGATCAAATAACTATACATATTAATGGTTACATTGATCAAAATATCATGAAGAAAGCATGGGAGCATGTATGTCAAACAAATGAAGTGCTTAGATCTATATTTCGTTGGAATGGGTTAAAACAACCTGTACAGATAATACTAAAAGAAAAAGAAGTTAATTTTCATGTAATTGATATAGATGAACTTCATATTAATCAGAAGATTGTAATTAGAACAATGGAAGAAGATAAAGCAAGGTTAAGCTTGGAAAAAAATCCATATTATATAACATTATGTCGATTTCATCAGGAGAATGTATTGATATTAAGTGCTCATAGAATATTGTTTGATGGATGGAGTAATGCCATAATCATAAAAGAATTATTTGAAAATTATAAAAACATTTTAGATGAAAAACAAATTATAAAAAATAAGAAAACAGCATATAAAGAATTCATTAGATGGTATCATTCTCAAGATATGAAAGAATGGGAACATTTCTGGGAAGATTATTTATTGGATTATGATACAAAAACAGTATTACCTTTTAGAAAATATACGTATCCATTAAGCGAGTATTCTTCTTATAAAGTCAAAATAACACAACCTATGATGGTAGCTTTAAAACGAATGTCAGAAGATAATAACATAACCTTCGCAACATTAATATTTACAATATGGGGGATAATACTTCAACAATATAATAATGTGGATGATGTAGTTTTCGGTACAACAGTGGCAGGTAGACCTCCTTCTATTGTAAATGTAGATAAGATAGTAGGATTATTTATTAATACTATTCCTATACGCATAAGAGGACAAAAAAATCAGAAAATAATAGATTTATTAAAAGAAATTGAAAAAAACTCTCGTAAAAGGAATGATTATCAACACTGTCCTATATCCACAATTAAGAAATGTACTCAATTAGGTCAACAGGAGAATCTATTTGATTCCATAGTTGTTATTGAGAATTATCCAATAGATAATATGAGCGATAATGATATATTAAGTATTACTGACTATAAAAGTTATGAAACAACGAATTTTGATTTAACGCTTCAAGTTACTATTGAAGATGAAGCTAGTCTTGTATTTCATTATGACCGTGGATTATTTGACCAAGATGATATAAACAGGTTAGCTGCATATTTCTTACACGCTATTCATGAGATAATCGATAAACCTTATATAACGTTAAAGGAAATCTGTTTATTAGATAAAAGAGAAGAAGATAAGATTATTAAAGAATTTAATAACAATAAAAAAGCATATCCCAATATATCTAGCATACCAAGTTTAATCGAAGAAGCAGCCATGAATAATCCAACCAGACAGGCAGTACAATTTAAACAGAAGATACTTACTTATTGTGATATAAATAACAAAGCAAATCAATTAGCTAGATTATTAATTGACCAAGGTATGCAAGATAATGATAAAGTTATCTTAATGATGCCTCGATCTATAGAAGCTATTATTGGGATATTAGCTATATTGAAAGTTGGGGCTATCTGTATACCTTTAGATATATCTCATCCAGACTATAGAATGAATTATATTATTAACGATAGCCAAGCTAAATTTATATTAAAAGATAAAAATATTCATAAGAGCTTAGATACAAGTGGTCTAACGATGGTTACCTATAAAACAGATGATATAGACAATTATACGTATAACAATTTGAATAGACATATAATGTCGACTCAATTGGCTTTCATAATGTATACTTCTGGATCAACAGGTAATCCAAAAGGCAGCATGCTGACCCATAAAGGTGTTATATGTCATGCTATGATTAAAAAATCAGAATTTAATATAAGTGAAAAAGATTGTGTAGCTAATAATTTTAGCTTGAATGTTATTGCCTCTTTATGGCAAATTTTTACACCACTTTTTTCAGGTGGTAAAGTAGTGGTGCATACAGAGGATATTGAAACAGATCCATACAAACAATTTGAAGCTGTAGCTAAGGATGGTGTTACTGTTTTAGAATTAATACCATCAATATTAAATACTTATCTTTTTCAAATAGAAGAAAATAAAGATAAAATAGAACTTCCTAACTTAAGGTATATAGGATTAACCTCAGAAGAAACAAAAGCATCATTGGTTAATAAGTTCTATAGTAAATATTCCATACCACTAATCAATTGTTACGGGCAGACAGAATGTTCAGATGATGTAATGCATTATCATATTCCTATAGACACAGATACTAAGAGAGTATTAATTGGTTATCCTTCTATAAATACAACGATTTATATAGTGAGTAGTAATAATCAGATTCAGCCTATAGGGTTCGTTGGAGAGATTTGTGTATCAAGTGATGGTGTGAGTAAAGGTTATTGGAATAGATATGACCTAACACAAGATAAATTTGTAGTCAACCCATTTAAAGATAATAAAGTGATGTATCGAACAGGTGACTTAGGTCGATGGTTGCCAGATGGAAGTGTAGAATATTTAGGACGACTAGACCATCAGGTTAAAATACGTGGTAATCGAATTGAATTAAGAGAAATAGAAAATATAATGGCTAATTTAGAAGATATTCAACAAGTATCAGTTATTGTTAAAACTGATAATAAAGGAGAAAAATACCTAAGTGCATTCTTTACTTCCTCATTAAAACTCACTGTTAAAGATATCCGTAAATTCTTACTTGAAAAAATGCCTTCTTATATGATTCCTGTGGAATATATGCAATTAGATTCTTTTCCAATTACACCTAATGGAAAAATAGATAAGAAGCAATTATTAAAGATGGGTAATGATTTGGATATAGGTAATGTATTTGTTGCTCCAAGAGATGAATTGGAAGAAAAGATTGCAGAGATTTGGAGAACATTACTTCAAAAAGACAGAATTGGTATGGATGATAATTTTTTTGATTTAGGAGGTCACTCTTTATTATTGGTTAAGCTTAAAACTATGTTAGAAAAAAGGTTAAATCAAGAGATACCTATTCTTGACATATTTAATTATCCTACAATTCATCATTTAGCAGAGTACATAAGACAAAAGCATATTCCTGAAAAAAAGGTGAAGCAATCATCAACAGATGATGAAAATAGATGTTTAGATAAAATAGCAATAATTGGTATAGCCATGCGTGTACCTGGTGCTGAAGATAAAGATGTATTCTGGGAGAATCTTATGAATAAGACAGAATCCATCCAATTCTATGAAGATGAATGGAAAAAAAATGCAAAAGATGATGGAAAACATATTCTAGCAGGAGGAATTCTTGAAGGGATAGACTTATTTGATGCTAAGTTTTTTCATTACAGCCCAAAAGAGGCAGAGCTAATGGATCCACAACATAGAATATTCTTAGAACATTGCTGGATGGCTGTAGAAGATGCTGGTTATAATGTAGATAATTATAATGGTACTATAGGTGTTTTTGCAGGAACAGGATATAGTACTTATCTCTATAATAATATTATGAGAAATCATGCAGTTGTGGATAATTTAGGAGAATTACAAACCATGATATGCAATGACAAAGACTACATAGCTTCAAAAGTAGCATATAAAATGAATTTAACAGGTCCAAGTATTAATATTCAATCAGCCTGTTCATCTTCACTAGTTGCTATTCATTATGCAAAGGAATCAATTCTAAACAATGAATGTAACATGGCACTTGCTGGTGGTGTGTATATTAAAGTTCCTCAAAAATCAGGCTATCTCTATACAGAAGGTGGACATATGTCACCGGATGGTCATTGTTATCCTTTTGATAGTAGAGCTAAGGGAACGGTCTTTAGTAATGGTGTAGGTGTCGTTCTGCTAAAAAGATTATCAGAAGCTATTGCTGATCATGATCATATATATGGGGTAATAAAAGGGTCAGCTGTTAATAATGATGGAGCTTTGAGGATGGGCTTTACAAGTCCAAGTGAAAAAGGACAGCTAAATGTTATTAGGAAAGCTATTGATAATGCAGGTATATCAACAGATTCGATTGAGTATATTGAAACTCATGGAACAGGTACACCACTAGGTGATCCTATTGAATTTAAGGCTTTAACTAAAGGGTATGCTAATCAGAAGAAAGACAAGTCATATTGTGCATTAGGTTCGGTTAAATCTAATATTGGTCATCTGGATGTAGCTGCTGGTGTTATAGGGATGATTAAATTAATATTAGGGCTACAGCATAAGATTATACCGCCTATGGCTAATTTTGTATCTCCAAATCCTTTATTGGATATAGATAATAGCCCATTCTATGTGAATAATTCTCCATTAGAGTGGAAGCTTAAAGATCATCCAAGAAGAGGAGCTATAAGTAGTTTTGGCATAGGAGGAACCAATGTGCATATGATACTAGAAGAAGCTCCTAATCCTAATATCATAAATAAAACAACAAACAAACAACTAATTCTTTTATCAGCAGAAACAGAAAAAGCAATTGAAGATAGTAGGCAGGCATTATTACATACTCTTGAAAAAAATCCTGCAATGGATATGGAGAGTCTTGCCTATACGCTACAAGTAGGACGTAAAAGATTTAAATATGGATTTATGTTTACAGCTAAGAGTATCAGGGAAACAATTGATCAATTACAACAAGAGAAAAATCTAGTAATAAAGCCAAAGAATCAACCAACCATAGCTTATGTATTTTCAGACAGTTTTAATGATTGGACTGCTATCAGAAATCTATATGAAGAGTATAAATATTTTCATGAGATAATAGATAAAATAAATGGTATGTTAAATCAACATATACATATTAATATCCCATCCTATATTAATAGTAAATTAAGCAAGAGAGAGGTAGACAATATAATGCATGAACAAGTAGTTATATGCATTATACAAATTGCTCTCGTACAATTATGGGATTATTGGGGCGTGAATTGTGATGGTGCCATAGGGTATGGAATAGGAAGATATGCAGCTTCATATTGTATGAATAAATATACAATAGAGGATATTATTAATTTGTTATCCTCAGATGTTAATGAAGTAATAGATTATCAAAAGAATAATGAAAGTGTTGGTGATAATAAACAGGATATCCATTCTTATGATATTCAAATAGATATGGGTTCACAAGATGAAGATAACATTTTATGTGTATTAGGTAAATTGTGGTTATCTGGTGTTAACATTAATTGGAACAATTATCATCAAGAAAGAGGCAGACGTATTTCGTTACCTCCTTACTCTTTTCAGAGAAAAAGTTATTGGATTCATCCAGATTCACTTTCTAACAAGAACAATATAATTAAAAATGAGAAAGAACAATGGCTATACATACCTGTATGGAAACAATCTATATTACCTATATCAAGCTTAAGTCTAATTAAAAAAACTTGGCTCATTTTTTCTGAAAATGATAGTTTAGATAAGAAGCTTGAAGATTATCTTACTATAAAAGGTCATCATGTAATAAGTGTAAGACAAGGTTCATCCTATTGTAAGTTAAATAGTAGGGAGTATATTATTAATAATCAAGTACTAGATGATTATATACAATTAATAAAAGATATTAAAGAAAGTCATATTTGTATTCATAAAATACTGCATCTATGGAGCTTGGATGCGTGTAAAGTATCATTGTTGGAAGATGATAATATTGAAATACAACTTGATAAGAGTATATTTAGTATCATGCTATGTGTAAAAGCCTTAGAAAAACAACTCATTATGAATCACATAGATATGTGGGTTATATCCAATTACTTAAGCAAGATAGAAAGTAATGATGAGTATAATCCCATAAAAGCAGTAATACCTTCAGCTTGTCGAGTGATATCCCAAGAGTATCAAAATATAATATGTAAAAGTATTGACATCGGAAATTATTCAATCTTGAAAGATGATAATAGATTGATTCATAGGATACTCTGTGAAGCAATATCTTTCACTAAAGAAGGTGAAATAGCTTATAGGAATTACAATCGTTGGGTAAGAACATATGAGCAATCTAATGCTGAATGGAATAAAAACGATAATATTATACATGAACAGGGTGTCTACATGATAATAGGAGGTTTAGGTAAGATTGGACTGGCACTTGCTTATTATCTTGGAATGAAGTACCAAGCCCGGTTGGTTCTTGTACATCATAATGATATACCTCCTAAAAGCCAGTGGGAAAATATTTTGCCAGAACATGAGTGCTATAATAAGATAGATCAACTAAATCAGCTCAGCAAACAAGGAGTAGAATATGTTCTTATGCAAGGAGATTGTTCCGATTTATCACAGATGGAGAAAGTATTTAACCAATCAGAAGATAAATTTGCTCATATAGACGGTATCATACATGCAGCAGGAGTAACCGGAAGAGAGAGTTTCAAGCCTATATCTAACATAACAAAAGAAGAGTGTTTAGAACAATTCAGACCTAAATTAAAAGGTTCAATGGTCATACAACAATGTATTCAAAACCGTTCCATTGATTTTTGTATCTTTTTTTCATCAATATCTTCTTTTATGGGAGGGCTAAATTTCTTTGGTTATAGTATTGCTAATGGATTTCTCGATCATTTAACTATGTCTAGTGATAATGAGAAACTAATGTGTATTAACTGGGGTGCTTGGGACATTAATAGTTCAACAGATGATTCATCTAGAACAAATAAATTGAATAAAGAGAAAGCTCTAGAAGCTTTTATCCGTGCTACAGGTTATGTGGGTTATCATAAGCAACTTATCATTCCAGATGAGCATTTTGAGGAGCAAATGGAGCGATGGTTGACTTATACAAAATATGAGGATGAACCGTCATTTTTGGATGAAAAAACATCTCAATTATCGTCTCATTCAATTAACAGTAATGAAACTGAAAAGGCAATTATCAAACTTATGAAAGAGTTTCTTGGTGTAGAAGTAACTAAAGAAGACGATTTTTTTGCTTTAGGTGGACATTCATTAATGGCTACCAAATTTGTTTCTCGTATAAGGCATATATTTAAGGTGGATTATTCTCTATATAATTTTTTAGATCATTCTACAGTAGATACTATTGTTAAAGATTTAGTCGAATTAAGTGGAGGAAGAGAGCAGACTGAAGCTATAGCACGACTATATAATGAAGCAGATAATAGATAATTATTAATAAGGAGCATGGATTATATGAAGACAATTGGTGTTATTGGTGCAGGAACTATGGGTACAGGTGTAGCCCATAGTTTTGCATTGCAAAAATATAACGTGATATTAGTTGATATATCAAAGGAAATTCTTAATCAAGCAAAGAAAAACATTAACAGAGCAATGCGATTCTATAAATATATAGAAAAGACAGAGATAAAAGAACCACAAGAAGTGACTATGGGTAGAATTCAATTCACAGAGGATTATCAATCATTAGCTGATTGTGATTTAATCATCGAAAATGTAACGGAAAATTGGCATGTAAAAAAAGAAGTATACAAAAAAATAGATCAGATTTGTAAGGAAGAATGTATTTTTGGTGTCAATACTTCAGCTATATCCATAACAAAAGTGGGAGCATTAACACATCGACCTGATCGGGTTATTGGTATGCATTTTATGAACCCTGTACCCCTTAAAAAGATGGTAGAAGTAATAAAGGGGTATCATACTTCACAAGAAACCATTATAACAATTAGAGAATTAATGGGAGATATAGATAAAGAATGCATTGTTGTTAATGATTCTCCAGGTTTTATAACCAATAGAGCAATGATGATATTTATTAATGAGGCCATATGTTCCTTACATGAACAAGTAGCAACAGCAGAGGAAATTGATACGCTTTTTAAGACATGTTTTGGCCATAAAATGGGACCTTTGGAAACAGCTGATTTAATTGGTATCGATACAATACTATACTCTTTAGAGACACTCTACAAGTCCTATAACGATCCCAAATATCGACCTAATATATTACTTAAAAAAATGGTAGATGCTAATTTACTAGGTATGAAAAATGGAAAGGGGTTTTATAATTATGTCTAAATGTATAGTAAGTGAAAAGGATATAAAAGATAAGATTAAAGAATATTTTGCACGATTTAGAATAAATGAAGAAATTGGGGAAAATCAAGATTTGTATGAATTAGGATTAGTTCATTCTCTATTTACAATGCATCTTATCTTATTTATTGAAAAAGAATTTAGTATTGAATTAGATGATGAGGATTTGGATGCTATTAAAACCATCAATGATATAGCTGCATTGGTAGTTAATAAAATGGAGGTCTAACATGGTTGGAAAATTAGATGATAAGTATTTAAAACGAAAGGCTGAAATACGGCAATTCGTACAAGATGCAATATTACCTTATGTTAAACAGGTAGAAGATGAGTGTGAGATACCAAAAGACATAATAAAGAAATTAGCAATAAAAAACTATCTTGGTGTTACAGTAGAAAAGATATATGGAGGATTAGAATGGGATCCTATAGAAGTAGCTCTATTACACGAAGAATTTGGTAAGAGTCATGCCTCTGTTGAGAATCTATTAACTGTATATGGAATGGTCATAAAAGCTATTGCTACAGTAGGTGACTTAGAACAGAAAAATAAGTGGTTACCACAGATTGTTAGGGGAGAAGTCATTCCAGCTTTTGCTATGACAGAACCCCTTATTGGAAGTGATATTAAGAATATTACAACAACAGCTTTTGAAGAGCAAGACAAATATGTTATAACAGGTGAGAAACAATGGATTACTCTAGGACAAATAGCTGATGTTTTCCTCGTATTTGCTAAATGTAATAAGCGAAGTACAGCTTTTTTAATTGAGAGAGAAACGCCAGGGTTAACCATTGAACCTATGTCTGGTACCATGGGATTAAAAGGTAATATGTTAGCAAAATTACATTTTAATAAATGCTGTATACCTAAAAAGAACTTACTGGGAAAAGTAGGAAGAGGGCTTTCAAGAGTAGCTTCCTATGGATTAGACGAAGGTAGATATACAACAGCATGTGGAAGTCTTGGGCTTTGTCAGGCTTGTTTGGATGCAAGTTATGACTATATAAACAACAGAAAGCAGTTTGATGTTTATCTAAAGGAACATCAGTTGGTACAAAAAATGATTACAGAGATGATTGTTCATATTAAAGCAGCTCGAAAACTATGCTATGGAGCAGGATATATGCGTAGGGAAAAAGATCCTGGATATATTCAAGAAACGCTTATAGCTAAATACTATGCTTCTAAGACGGCTAATATGGTAGCCAATCATGCTATACAAATACATGGTGCTCTTGGTACAAGTTGTGATAAAGACTTGGAAAGATATTATCGTGATGCTAAGATGATGGAAATTATTGAAGGTTCTTCTCAACTTTATGAGATACAGATTGCAAAAGCACCTTTAGATATATAGATTATTAATATAATTATTACAAATGTAAGAAGGTAATATTCAGATTACCTCTAACTAGGAGAGGAAGATAATGAACAAGAAAATAGGTTTGGTATTCCCAGGATCAGGGTCACAATATGTTGGAATGGGGAAAAAAATATACAATGACTATGGCAGTGTACGTCAAACTTTTGAAGAAGCCAGTGAAGTATTAGGATATGATCTAAGTAAAATATGCTTGGAAGGAAGTGTAATAAACTTAAATAAGCCTAGACATGTACTGGCATCACTACTTACCATCAGTGTTTCTTATTTCAGAGTTTATATGGAGGAGATAGGAATAGCACCTAGCATCTTAGCAGGACATAGTCTAGGCGAATATTCTGCATTATGCTGTAGCGGAGCCATATCTTTTGAGGATGCACTTAAGATACTATTAAAAAGAGGAGCATTAGCAGAGAAAGTATGTAAACTGACAAATGGTACTATGTCAGCTCTTAATAATGTATCTCACCATATAGTAGAAAAAATATGTGATGAGTTACAGAAGCAGAATTATTGTGTATGCATATCTTGTTATAATTCAAAGAATCAAGTACTTATATCTGGGAATGAAGATGGCATTAAGTTAGCGGAAAAAGAAATTCTTAAGGAACATGGAGAAATAGTACCTTTTATTGGAAGTCCGCCTTACCATAGTCCATTAATGAAAGATATTATTGACGAATTAGAGGAAGAACTTAGGAAGCATAAGTATCTAGATCTAAATTACCCTGTTATTGCAAATACTACGGCTAGACCTTACGAGAGTAAGGATACGATTTCTGAGCATCTTATACAGCATATGTATAGGCCTGTACGTTGGTTGGAATCAATAGAGTATATGAAATGTCAAGGTATAGATGTCATTGTAGAAGCAGGTCCATCAAACGTCCTTAAAAATCTGATTAAAGATCAAATACCTCAGATGAAGGTCTTGGCTATGGATGAAATTCAAGATCTAGAGCAATTGTTAGAATTAAAACAAACCAATTATATGGGTAAGAATAAATTACAAGATATGAAACATAAAGCTATTGCTATGTGTCTAGGAATTGCTGTTTCAACTAAAAACAATAATAATGATTTAGAAGCACATAATACTTATCTAGAAGCATATAAGAACATCAAAAATCTTAGAGATAAGTATGCTCAAGATAAAAGTATAATACAGGATACTCATGTGATAGAAGCATTTACATCACTTGATAAAATATTTGATAGTAGATTAACTTCTCAACAAGAGAGGCAATATCGATATGAGCAATTAATAGAACAAACCCAATTACAAGAAATCTATCGTGAGTTTCAAAAACAAAAATCTTGAAAGGAAGTATTAAAATAGATACTTTAAATAATATAAATAAAACCAGTGTTAAATATTCATATAACAGAACAATTGTTCAGCTATTTCAAGAACAGTGCAATAAAACACCTAATAATACAGCAATCATAGAGAAAGATAGGCATATAACCTATAAAGAATTTAACCAACTAATCAATAGATTAGGAAATTTATTGGTAAATAAAGGGGTAACACAACATAGTATAGTTGGCGTGATGATGGAGCGTTCAATTGAAATGATAGCTAGTGTTTTTGCTATATTGAATACAGGGGCAATTTATCTTCCTATTGATCCTCATTATCCTTCCAAACGTATACATGAAATTATTAAAGATAGTTCAATGAAATGGATACTTACAGCCAAAAAACAAGATATACATAAAGAGGTTGCCATGATTAATCTGGAGGAGGAAAACCTAGAAGATTACCCATGTGAAAAATTATCAAAGAAAATTAAACCTAATGATATAGCGTATATCATATATACATCTGGATCAACGGGAAAACCAAAAGGTGTTATGATAGAGCATCACTCCTTAGTTAATCGAATTGAATGGATGCAAAAAACTTTTCCAGCATGTAGTAGTGACAGTTTCATACAAAAAACAGTTATGACTTTTGATGTATCAATATGGGAAATATTTTGGTGGTCAATAACAGGAGCTTCTCTATGTCTTATTGAATATAACAAGGCTCATGATCCAAGAAAACTATGTGGACTTATCCGAGAAAATAACATAACCAATATACATTTTGTACCATCGGTATTAAGTTTATTTATTGATTTTGTAGAAATGAAAAAAAATGCTAATGAACTAATAAGTTTACAGCATGTTTTTGTGAGCGGTGAACGTTTGGATTCTAGTTTAGTTAAGAGATTTTACAAGATATTTGATAACTCATCCATAAAGCTTATTAATCTATATGGACCAACAGAAGTAACAATTGATGTGACCTTTCACATATGTGAAAGACAAAAAGAATATAGAGATGTTCCAATTGGAAAACCCATAGACAATATACGTATCTATATAGTAGATGAGGATAATAAAATTATCAAAAAAGGAAATACAGGTGAATTATGTATTGCTGGAGCAGGTGTTGCATCTGGTTATCTAAATAGACCTAAATTAAACAAAGAAAAATTTCCACAAGTATCAGGTGAAAGAGTATATAAAACAGGAGATATGGTAAAAGAAGAAGATGGAGAAATTCTATTCTTGGGTAGAAAGGATCACCAGGTTAAATTAAGGGGATTAAGGATTGAACTAGAAGAAATTGAATATCATCTTTTAAAATATAACCATATTAAAGAAGCTGTTGTGATGTTAAAGAAAGATCCTTTAGATAATCAATATTTATGTGTTTACTTTGTATCAAATCAAAATATAGAAGTACAAGATATAATATCTTATTTAAAAAAAGAAATACCTGAATATATGGTACCAACACTCTATAAAAGATTAGATGCCATGCCAATCAAAATAAATGGTAAAATAGACCGCAATAAGTTACCTGATCCATTTAAATAATATTTATGTACTGAGAGGTTATATTGTGAATAAAGATAAAATATTTAATGATAAGCTGAATAAACAAGATATTGATATGTATGACATAGATTGTATCCACAAAGTAGGAGATCAAGATGTGTATCCACTAACCCATACCCAACAGGGTATATTTTTTTTACAAAAACTTACACCAGATAGTTTAGCTTATAATGATATAACAGCATTATATATTGATGGTTTATTACATATAAAGTTATTGAAACAGGCCATTATGATGATTATAAAAAAACATGAAATTTTACAAGCCAATTTTAGACAATATGGCAATAAACCAATAGGTATGATAATCGTACCAAAAGAATTTATTTTGCCTATTATGGCATTAGAAAAGAAGAATGACAATTATACAAAAATGGCACAGGATTATATACATACTCATATGAATAAAGCCTTTAAATTGGATAAAGATAATTTAGTTCAATGTGCTCTTCTTAGATTTTCAGAGAATGAACATATATTAATTATTAATATACATCATATTATTTTTGATGGTTGGTCTAAGGGAATTTTCTTGAAAGAATTAAAACATAATTATGAAAATTTATCAAAAGGTATTTATAACGAATCAAAACTTTCTTATAGATATGTAGATTATGTTAATTGGCAAAAAGAGTATATGCAAAAGGATACTTATAAGAAACAATTAGCGTATTGGCATAATAAGCTGAATTGTTTACCTCAACCAATAAATCTATCAATGGACAATTTATCAGCTGTCCAAACAGGTAATGGAGCCATTGAAGTTTTTGATATAGATGAGGAAATAGTCCAATCCATTAAAGATATGGCAAAGGAATATCGCGTAACACCGTTCATTATTCTATTAACAGTATTTAAGATATTATTGTTTAGATATACTGGAGAAACAGATATCTTAATAGGATCGCCTGTTGCGGGAAGAAAACTTGAAGCATTCTCTGATATCATTGGACCTTTCGTGAATATGCTTGTTCTAAGGGCAAAGATATCAGAGGATGTTACTTTCCATAATATATTGGATGTTGTGAAAAAGGAAACTTTCGAAGCTTTCAAAAATCAAGATGTGCCATTTGAAAAAGTAATAGAAGAGCTTAATCCTGATCGAGATCTTAAGCATTCATCTATTTTTCAAATAATGTTTACAATGCAAAATATGGATATGCCTACAGAGAGTATGGATACTCTAGAGATAAAACCTTTATCTATTGATTATGGATTTGCACAAGTGGATTTATCCCTAACCATATGGAAAGAGAACCAAAGGTTAAAAGGAAGTTTTGAATACGATGTAGGTATGTTTTTACCTAATACTATTAAAAGAATGGTAAAACACTACGTTAACTTATTAAATGCAATATGTAGAGCTCCTCATAATAAAATATGGGAATATAATTATCTTGAACAGGGAGAATATAGTCAACTTATATCTCAGTTTAATGATACCTATTGTGAACAACAAGATTATCAATCTGTTGTCCATATGTTGACGTCTAGTTTTATGCAATATCAAAACAACATAGCGCTATATGATAAACACTATTCATATACTTATAGACAAATAGATGAAGCATCAAATAAAATATCTCATTTATTGAGAAAACGAGGAATAAAACCAAATGAATTAGTGGGTATATATATGCCTAATACTTTTGAATATGTTGTGGGTATACTTGGTATACTAAAAGCTGGCGGCTGCTTTATACCTATGGATATTGCTTATCCAAATGAGCGATTAGAGAGTATTATCAACGATACAAAAATGAAAGTAATTTTAACACTAGCATCAGATTCAGAGACACTTACTATGTATGAAGATAAGCTTATTCGTTTGGATAAAGATTGGGAAATAGTTGATAAGGAACCTAGATATCCTTTAGAGCTTGTCAATAAGTGTGATGATTTAATATGTATTATATATACTTCAGGAACAACAGGAAAACCCAAAGGTGTTCAAATAGAACATGGTAATATCATGAATCTAATACATTCTTTTATAACTTCTTATGAAGTCAAAGCTTATGACCGAATATTACCACTTTCATCTATTGCATCAGCTAGTTATGTAGGAGAATTATTACCATTACTTACAGTAGGGGGCAGTGTTGTGCTAATGGATAAAATGAATCTGTTAAACACACAAGAAATTTGTAATATAATTTCAAAATACCATGTCACAATATTAAGTACTGTGCCTTCTATGGCGGTTCAATTAAATACAAGAGCAAAGAGTATTCAAGATATAAGATTATTGTTATGTGGTGGAGAAACATTAAACTATCACCATGTTAACAATCTAATAAAAAAAGTTACAGTAGTCAATGGATATGGATTAACAGAAACATCCATATGTTCTACATATTATGTCCTGAGTCATAAAGATAAGGAGAAGAATAGTAGTGTACCTGTTGGAAAACCAATAATTAACAACAGGATATATATTCTTGACAAATATATGAAACCTGTACCAATTGGATGTCAAGGAGAAATATATATTGCTGGATTAGGTATGACAAGAGGTTATATGAATGATCGGGAATTATCTTCTGAGAAATATATAGAAGATCCATTTATAAAAGGGGAAAAAATGTTTAGGACTGGTGATCATGGATTATGGCTAGAAGATGGAAATATAATATTTATTAATCGAAAGGATAGACAAGTTCAGGTTCATGGTTATCGTATTGAACTTGGTGAAATCGAACGACAGTTAGGAAGACATAATAAGATTGAAGATGTTGTTGTTATAGATTATAAGGTCGCAAAAGATGATAAAAGAATAATAGCTTATATTGTTCCTGTAGATAATGAATATGTTGAGACATCTTCATTAAAAATGTGGTTGAGAAAAACATTGCCTGATTATATGATTCCTTCACATATTGAATTTATTGATAAATTGCCTAGGAATGTAAACGGTAAAGTGGATTTAAAAGCATTACCTAAGCCTACACTTACAAGACCAGAATTAGATATTAAATTCGAAATGGCATCAACACCTTTAGAAAAAGAAATTATGGCTATATGGAATCAATATTTATTAATTGATAAGATTGGTCTTAAAGATAATTTTTTTGATCTTGGAGGGCATTCTTTATTAATAATGCCTATATGCAATGACATTGAAGAACGTCTTAACAAAAAAATAGATATAGTTGATATGTTTAAATACCCTACACTCTATGCTTTGGCTAAGCATTTGGAGGAACAAGATGATAATAAAATAACTTATGTTAAGGTAAGAAACAGAGCACTGAGACAAAGAGAAAAGTTGTTTGGAAAACAATAAGGTGGTGGAGATAGCATGGATAAAAAACAGATAGATACAAATGGAATTGCTGTCATTGGAATGGCAGGACAATTTCCAAAAGCTAAAGATATAGAATCATATTGGAATAATATTATAGATGGCAAAGAATGCATATCTTTTTTCACAGATGAAGAGTTAAGAGAAGCAGGTATTGATGAAAACTTATTTCATAATCCACATTATGTTAAAGCTAAAGGGGTTCTTGAAGGTATGGATCTTTTTGATGCTGATTTTTTCAAAATCAATCCTAATGAAGCCAAACTAACAGATCCTCAACATAGACTATTATTAGAAGGTGCATGGTGTGCATTAGAACATGCAGGTTATGCTAGTTATACATATGATGGGTCAATTGGAGTATACGCAGGATGCGCTATGAACTCCTATATGCTGCTTAATGTTTATCCTTATATCAAGAAAGAAGTATCAGCAGGAACATTAATTGCTGCCATAGGTAATGATAAAGATAGTTTAACAACAAATATTGCTTATAGAATGAATCTGTCTGGACCAGCAGTAACAGTACAATCTTCCTCCTCAACTTCACTTGTTGCATCCAGTTTAGCATGCCAGAGCTTATTGACGTATCAATGTGATATGGCAATTGCAGGAGGTATAGCAGTTGGACCACCAAGTGTAGGGGGATATCTATACCAAGAAGGAGGTATTATGTCACCTGATGGGCATTGCAGAGCTTTTGATAAACAGGCAAATGGCTTTGTACCTGGTATGGGTTATGGTTTGGTTGTGTTGAAAAGGCTTAGTGATGCTATTGAAGATAGAGATTACATATGGGCTGTTATAAAAGGTTTTGCTGTTAATAATGACGGATATGATAAGGTAAGTTATTCAGCTCCAAGTGTAACTAAACAATCAGAAGTTATTGTAGAAGCTCAAACAATTGCAGGAATTTCACCTGATACAATAACTTATATAGAGACTCATGGAACGGGAACTAATCTGGGAGATCCTATAGAGATAGCTGCTCTTACAGAAGCTTTCAGAATGGGAACAAATAAAAAACAGTATTGTGCTATTGGTTCTGTTAAAACTAATATCGGACACTTAGATACGGCGGGAGGTGTAGCAGGTTTAATCAAAACATGTATGGCATTAAAAAACAAAACATTACCACCATCACTTCATTATAATGAGCCCAATCCTAATATAGATTTTGCAACAAGTCCTTTTTATGTAAATACAGAGGCAAAATATTGGGAATCTGGGGATTTTCCTAGAAGAGCAGGTGTTAGTTCTATAGGAATGGGTGGAACAAATGCGCATATGATTTTGGAGGAATATGATAATAATGCTGATAAAATACATGCTATGGATAATAAACCATGTATTCTAATGCTTTCAGCAAAGACACCAAAAGCCTTAGATAATTATACTAACAATCTTATGGCATATTTGTGTTCTAATAAAGACAATAGATTAGAAGATGTAGCTTATACCTTAGCAGTAGGTAGGAATGAATTTGAATACAGACAAGCTCTTATATGCAGTAGTGGTAAGGAATATATTGAAGCCATTGAAAACAAATCAAAAGAAATTTATACGGGTATACAACATAAAGAAAAGAAGATAGCTTTTATGTTTACAGGTCAGGGTTCTCAGTATAGTAAAATGGGACAGGACTTATATATGAGATATGAGTTATATAAAAGCACATTTGATTTATGTGCTGATCTATACAAAAAATACTCAGGAGAAGACTTAAGAGATATTATCTATAGAGATAATACTAACCTTGTTAAACAAACACAGTTTTCACAACCAGCTCTATTTGCATTTGAATATGCGTTAGCTAAATTACTTATGAGTTGGGGATTAGACCCTCATGCTATGATTGGTCATAGTTTAGGAGAATATGTGGCAGCATGTATAGCAGGTGTTATATCATTAGATGACTGTATAAAAATGATACATTATCGCTCATTTCTTATGCAAAAGCAAGTAAAAGGTTCAATGATGGTTGTGGCTGCTAATGAGGATGCCTTAAAAGAATGGATAATACCTTATAAACAATCCTTATGTTTAGCAGCAGTTAATGGACCTAATTTATGTGTTGTTTCCGGAGAAGATGAATCTATTATGTCATTGAGAAACAAATTATTAAAAGAAGATATTTTCTGTCGTAAGCTAGTCACATCTCATGCATTTCATTCTATGATGATGGAACCCATGATGGAAGAATATGCAGAGATAATAAAGGATATCACATTTAAGAAACCGCAAATACCTTATATTTCTTCAGTAACCGGGAAGTGGATAACAGATGATGAAGTAATGAATATAGAATACTGGGTAAATCAGATTAGAGCTACAGTAAGATTTTCATATGGTGTTCAAGAACTATTAAAAGAAGAGAATACAGTAATTTTAGAAGTAGGACCTGGTAATTCACTTACAACTATAGTAAAGCAACATCTCTGTACGGATTCTAATCAGCAGGTAATCGCAAGTGTGGATGCACTAAATGGAAAGCGTTCCTCAATAGAAGCACTCATGAAAGCAGTTGCTCAGTTATGGACAGCAGGTATTACGATACTATGGGAAGCATTCTATAAAGATAAAACGTACTATCGTTTACCATTGCCAACATATCCTTTTGAAAGAAAAAGCTATTGGTATGGAAAAGATGAGAATACAGCAATAAGCTCCGATGATACAAAAGAGGTAACAGAGGAATACGTTGATCAACATTTTCAACCAAGACCTACTCTCCAAAATGATTATATTCCACCTGTAAGCGAAATGGAAAAAGAAATAACTAAAATAGTGGAGGAACTCTTAGGTATAAATGGAATAGGAATAGAAGATGATTTCTTTGAATTAGGGGGACATTCTTTATTAGCAACCCAAGTATTATCCAGAATATATTATAAGTTTCAAGTGAAAATATCATTGAAAGATATATTCTATAATTTTACTATAAAAGAAATGGTAAGAATAATGCAAGAAAATGATGGTGTGAGTAGAACAAATTAAGTGAGGGTTAACAATGTATAAGAAAACGGCTATTTATAAAGAGGATATGTTATATAATCAATTTCCTTTATCTATTGGACAGAAAAGTTTATGGCATATTAGTCAATTTCAATCAGGTAATAGTGCCTATAATTTAATTATGGGAATTAAAATAAAAGGTATACTAGACAATACTCTTGTGGAACGAAGCTTACATATATTGTTAGATAGGCATGAGATGTTACGTGCTGTTATTAAAGAGATTAATGGAGTACCTTATCAATATATTATAGATAATCTAGAAATGGGAATTCAATATAGAGACTTAAAAAACAAAAAAACAACAGAACAGGATAAAATTATAGATGAATATATGTATGAAGAAAGCGTATTTGTCTATGATCTAGAACAAGGACCACTATTAAGAGTTAGTTTGCTAGAGACTCAACTAGATGAGCAGATATTTATATTTAATTTTCATCATATTATAGCGGATGGTTGGTCTATACAACTATTCATGAAAGAATTCATTGAAGTATATTATTCTCTGGAAAAAGGAAAAGAACATACTTTACCTAAATTAGAATTCTGTTATAGAGATTATGTTAAGTGGCAATATGATTGTCTTAATAAGGGATTATATGAAAAAGATATTCAGTATTGGTCTTCAAAACTAAAAAATGTTAATACAAGGGATATATTACCATTAGACTTTCCAAAAACGTCCACAAGAAACTATAGAGGTAAGAATGTAAGTTATGAAATGGATGAAGAGACAACAAGGTGTATACAGGAATTGAGTAAGGTAGAGAAATCCACACCCTTTGCTGTTTTGTTAACGTGTTTTAAGATTCTATTGTATCGTTATTCCAATCAATCAGATATTTTAGTTGGGATACCAGTGGCTGGTAGAAATCGGTATGAAGTAGAATCTATAATTGGATTATTTGTTAATACTCTGGTTATACGGTCAAAGGTTGATGGAAGTCTAACTTTTAGAGAATTACTAAAAAAAGTGACACTAAACACTATAGAAGCCTATGAACACCAAGATATTCCATTTGCTCAATTAGTAGAAGAAATTAAACCAGCTACAATTGCAGAAGAAATGCCATTTTTTGAAACATTTTTTAGTTTTCAAAATAAGAAGTTGGATATAAAGGAATTTCACGGGTTATCTTATGAGCTGATGCATATGAAAAAAGTAACAAGTAAATTTGATCTATCCTTTGAAATTGAAGCATATAATAACCGTTTAATAATTAATATTGAATATCGTGATGACCTCTTCAAACAAGAACGTATTCATGGTATGTTTAGGCATTATAGGAATATTATTCATCATGTTGTAAATGCACCTAAGAGTAAAATTACAGATATAAATATGTTATCAGAAGAAGAGAAGAGTATTATTATTACTAAATGGAATAATACCAATAAGATATATTCAGATAAAGATGTACTCCAACTTTTTGATGAACAGGTTAGGCTTTATTCAAATAAAATTGCAGTAAGGTATGGGGATGAAACAATAAGTTATAAAAAACTTAGTCAGTTATCCAATCAAGTAGCTTCTTATTTATTAGATAGTCAAGTGATAAGTGGAGATAGAATAGTTCTATGTATGGAATCTGGTATAGGGCGAATTGCTAGTATTTTAGGTATATGGAAAGTCGGAGGGTGTTATGTACCTTGTGACCCCCTGTGGCCTCCTAAGAGAATAGCAAAGATACTTGAAGATGTTAATGCCAAACTACTAATAAAAGATGAAAGTATTGCATATTGGAATAATGGAGTAACGAATACCGTTGACATTGAGGATATCAAAAAAATATCTATATGTAATCCTATACAACGTCAATTAAATCTTGTTGATACAGCTTATATATTATTTACATCGGGTAGTACAGGAAAACCTAAGGGTGTTATGATAAGTCATCAATCACTTATAAATTTCCTTAATTCTATGATTGAATGTCCTGGAATAGAAGTAACAGATAGATTTCTTTCAGTTACGAATTATACTTTTGATATATCAATTTTAGAGATGTTTCTGCCACTTATTGTGGGAGCTGAGGTGAATATATTATCTAGACTAGAACGCCTTGAGGGTAGCAAATTAAGAAATAGATTAGAACAATACAGACCTACAATCATGCAAGGGACACCTGCTACATGGCAAATGATAATTGATGCAGGTTGGCAAGGAGATGGTAAGCTCAAAATATTATGTGGTGGAGAAAAACTTACTAAAAACTTAGCTAAAGATTTAGTAAGCAAAGGGCAGCTATGGAATATGTATGGGCCAACAGAAACTACCATATGGTCTCTGATTCATGAAGTAACAGAAGAAGAGGAAATTCCTATAGGAAGGCCCATCGCTAACACTTATGTATATATTTTAGATAAGTATCTTAATCCTGTTCCCGTTGGTGTTCCAGGAGATATATATATTGGTGGTCTAGGGCTTGCACAGGGATATTATTGTTTACCTAAGGAGAACCAAGATAAGTTTCTTCATAATCAATGGAGGACAGGTAAAATATATGCTACAGGAGATAGAGGAAAATATAATTGTGATGGTTATATCTATTATTTAGGTAGAGAAGATGATCAATTAAAAATCAGAGGGTATAGAATTGAAGCACAAGAAATTGAAGAGAGGATAAAGAAATGCCATGGCGTAAAAGATGCTCTTGTAACTAAATATAGAGATGACGATAAGATAGAGAAATTGATAGCCTATGTAGTTATAAATAAATCATCAGTTTCCATATCGAGTCAGTCTATCTATACCCATTTAAGTAGTGAATTACCCTATTACATGCTGCCTACTAAAATACAACTTATGGAAAAGTTTCCATTAACAGCACATGGTAAAGTTGATAGAAAACAATTACCAATACTTAGTACAGAACCATTAGAAGCCAATGATATAGATATTAAGATTAATAATCATATTGAAGAACAGATGATAAAGGTATGGCAAGAAGTACTTCACCAAGATAAAATTAATTTAACATCACATTTTTTTCTCATGGGTGGCCATTCGTTATTAGCGACCCAATTATTAAATAAGATTGAAAGTGTTTTTAAAGTATCAATGAAGTTATCGGATATTATTCATTATCCTAAGCTGGTGGATATGTGTAAACGATTGAATACATATCTAGATGATAACAATATCCAGTATGAAAAGACAAAAAATCAGGGATTTCCATCGATTATTCCTGATAAAGTCAATAGAGGTAGAGCTTTTCAACTTACAGAAATACAAAAAGCCTATTGGTTAGGGAGAAAAAGCAGCATAGGGCTTGGAAACATAGCAACTCATATATATTATGAAATTGAAATGTCTCAAGTAGACATTAAGAAGTTTAATCAATCAGTAAATCAATTAATTCAAAGACATGATATGTTAAGAGCTATTATACAACCTGAAGGTACTCAGAGAATATTAGATAAGGTACCAGATTATATTATAGAGGTGACAAATCTAGATGATATGTCTCTTCAAAAACAAAATCAATATCTAGATGATGTTCGTTATGAATTATCCCATAAAGTACTCCAAGAAGATAAATGGCCACTGTTTCATATTAGGGCTAGTCAATATGATGGGATAACTAGAGTACATATAGGTGTTGATTTATTAATTGCTGATGCCTGGAGTTTACAAATCTTATCTAATGAATTAATGCTTTATTATGATAATCAACAAGAAACCATATCTTCTATTGAAATATCCTATAGAGATTATGTTATAGCGTTATATAGATATTATGAATCAAGTATATATGCTAATCATAAAAAATATTGGATGGATAGAGTACAGCATCTTCCAAGTGGTCCTAAGCTTCCACTTTTGATAGAACCTGATACAATTAAAAAACCTACTTTTAAACGTATAGAAGGTAGAATTAAGATATCTCATTGGAGTAGGCTCAAGAAAGTGGCAAATTCTTATAATATAACACCTAATGCTCTTTTGCTAACTGCTTTTACACAAGTATTAAAAAAATGGACAAAAGAATCTAATTTTACATTGAATCTTACATATTTCAATAGATTACCATTACATAAAGATATATATAATGTAGTAGGAGATTTCACATCGCTTATCGTGTTGGAAATTGGAGATAAAGGTAATAGTTTACTTGAATTTGCTAGTGAATTACAGAAACAGTTATGGGAAGATATGGACCATAGCTTATTTTGTGGTACAAAAGTTATGAATGAGATGATAAAAAAAGGTTATATTGATAATGTTTTACCTATTGTTTTTACCAGTATGTTAGGTTTTGAAAATGACCATTATAATGAGACAAAAGATCATAATTCAAGTAAACAGATTTTTGGTATATCTCAAACACCACAAATATGGTTAGATCATCAAGTGATAGAGCATGATGGGGAACTTATCTATAATTGGGATTATGTAGCAGATATATTTCCTTCAGGATTAATTGAGATGATGTTTAGCAGTTATACAATGCTTATTCAACAACTTATTAATGAAGATATATGGATAGCACAGTCTATTTCAATCGTTGAAGATAAAATGAATCAATTATTAATAGAGAATTATTCTCAAGACATCTTATCAGAAGACTTACTATATTCAGCATTTATAAGACAAGCTCAATATAATCCTAATAGAATAGCCATTGTAGCTCATGGTAAAGAATTAACGTATGGTGAACTACACAATATGTCTAATGGTGTTGCAGCTAAATTAAGAGAGTATAACCTAGAACAAACAGTTATTGGAATATTTATGGAAAAGGGTTGGGAACAGATTGTAGCTATTATAGGTATCTTAAAAGCAGGGTATGTTTACCTTCCAATAGAGGCAAATACACCTATAGAACGAATAAGATATATGCTAGATAAGGCACATGCTAAGACAGTGATTGTACAAGAACAAACACAAGATAGATTAACCCTGCCAGATGTTCAAAAACTAAGGATAGAAGAAAAGAATCATAATATAAAGACGTATAATGCTATAGAACAATCACCAGAAGATACAGCTTATATAATATTCACCTCCGGTTCAACAGGCGAACCAAAAGGGGTGGTAGTAAGTCACAAAAGTGCTGTTAATACAATATATGATATAAATAAACGATTTAAAGTAACAAAAGAAGATAGAATACTTGGAGTATCTTCTTACGCATTTGATCTATCAGTATATGATATATTTGGTATTTTATCAGTAGGTGGAGTCTTAGTTATTCCTAATGCACAACAAATATATAGTCCTGTACATTGGGCTAACTTAATAAGAGATTATGGTATAACCTTGTGGAATTCTGTACCAGCTTTGTTTAATATGCTGTTCAATACAAAGGATTTAGTAGATGAGTTAGTGACTTTAAGGCTTGTACTACTTAGTGGTGACTGGGTACCTATCTCGTTAGTTAAGCAGTCTAAAAAGATAAATGAACAATTAAAAGTTGTTTCTTTAGGAGGTGCTACAGAAGCTTCTATATGGTCCATTTATTATGAGATTGAAGAGATTAATCCTCTATGGGGAAGTATTCCATATGGTTGGTCACTGACTAATCAAAGGGTCTATGTACTTGATGACCAGTTGCAAATATGTCCCATATGGACAACAGGTAAGATATATATAGGTGGTGTAGGTCTTGCAAAAGGATATGTAAATGATGAAATTAGAACCAGTGAACGATTTATTATTCACCCTCATACCCATGAGAGAATATATGATACAGGTGATCTAGGTAGATATATATCAGATGGTAGTATTGAATTTCAGGGAAGAGAGGATAATCAAGTGAAGGTTCAGGGATTTCGTATAGAATTAGAAGAAATAGAAAACACCATAAAAAAACATCCTATGGTTAAGAATATAGTGGTTAAGGCAGAAGGTGAGGTTTTTGAAGATAAGAAATTAGTTGCATATGTAGTGCCAGAATATGAAAATGAAAAAAGTAATGAAGTAATGATTACAGATAAAGGAGAAAGATTAGATTTTAAGTTACAAGAGAAAGCAATACGTAAGGACTTGGATGGTACACGTATTGATATTGCTGATTTGGCATATCAACCAGAACAAAATATTTATATGAGAAGACGAAGCTACAGAAAATTTGAGTCGGACACTATTACCTATAAAGATTTTTGCCATTTTTTGAATCATCTATCTCAGATAACTTTGGAAAATCTTACATTTCCAAAATATTTATATGGATCAAGTGGCGGTTTATATCCAGTACAAGTTTATCTTTATATTAAGGATAAAACTATTGAGAATATACCTATGGGTTATTATTATTATAATCCACAGAGAAAATCTCTTGTACTTCTTTCTAGGGAAAGAATGGATAGTAGTATTTATGTAACGAAAAATCAATCAATATATGATAATTCAGCATTCTCTATTTTTCTAGCTGCACAGATGGAAGCAATTGAACCTATGTATGGTAGAGAACATGGGGAAAAATTCTGCTTAATGGAAGCAGGAGCGATTAGTCAATTATTAGAGATGATAGGACCAGATTATAATATAGGGTTATGTCAAATAGGAGCTTTTAATTTTGAAGCAATTTCTCATAACTTTCAATTAAATGAGAATACCCAGTACCTTCATCATTTATTGGGAGGGAAAATTAGTAATCAATTGGCTACAAAAGAAGGTTTATTAAATGAATTTCGACAATATACCCCTTATAATAGTAGAAATAAAATCAATGACTATATTAATGAAATAAGGGAAATGTTGATCAAAAAGCTTCCATTTTATATGATACCAACATCTTTTATCATAATGGATGAATTACCATTGACACCTAACGGAAAGATAGATCGGGTAGCATTAGGTAAAACATATGAAAAAAACAAAACTAGACCAAAAGAACCTTTAAATAATGAGTTAACCCCAGTAGGTAATACTATTATAAATATATGGAAGGAGATTTTTCATTTAGAAGATATCCATCCTTACGATAATTTTTTTGATTTAGGAGGTGACTCACTGTTAATAGTACAGGTTCATAGTCAATTAGAGGAAAGACTTGGTATGAACATCAAAGTGGTGGATTTATTCAGATATCCTACAGTAGATAGTCTAGCTGGATATCTTGAGGGAAATAAAACGAATAATCATAAGGTAAGCATGAATCGTGCTCAATTACGCTTATCCAAAAGAAGAACACGACGATAAATAATATTTTTGAAATGAGGTGATAAGATGGAGAGGAATAATTGGGTAAAAGAAGAACACGAAAATGATATTGCAATTATTAGCATGAATGGAAGGTATGCAGGTGCTGATACAGTAGAGATATTCTGGGATAAGGTTAAGCATGGTGTTGACTTTACTAAAGGGGAGGATATATCAAGAAATACCAATGAAGATGGATTAATTAAGGTAAAGACCCAATTAGAAAACATTGATTTATTTGATGCAGATTTTTTTGATTATTCAAAACGTGAAGCAGAGATTATGGATCCACAACATAGACTTTTTATGGAATGTGTTTGGGAAAGCTTAGAGAAAGCTGGATATGACCCAGAAAACTATAGTGGAACGATTGGTTTGTATGGTGGATGTAATGCAAGCTCATATCTTATTAATAATTTATTGCCAAATAAGGAACTGATACAATCCTTGGGAGATATTCAAGTCATGATTAGTAATGATAAGGATCATCTTACTTCTCAAACAGCATATAAACTTAATTTGAAGGGACCTTGTATGACGGTTCAGACGTCATGTTCAACTTCCTTAGTAGCTGTACACTTAGGATGCGAAAGTTTACTTAATGGTCAGTGTGATATAGCTATTGCTGGAGGTGTCACTCTAAAGATTCCACAACAAGAGGGTTATCAATATAAGTCAGGAGGATTGGTTTCAGAAGATGGGTATTGTCGTCCTTTTGATACTCATGCAACTGGAACAGTATATAGTAATGGCATAGGTGTTGTCGTTCTAAAACGTCTTAATGATGCAATTGAAGATGGGGATACTGTACATGCTGTTATTAAAAGTTCGGCTATAAACAATGATGGTGCAGATAGAGTTGGCTATACAGCGCCAGGTGTTAATGGTCAATGTTCGGTAATATCAGAAGCTCTTGAAGTAGCTCAGATACATCCTGACTCAATAGGTTATGTTGAAGCTCATGGTTCAGGTACACCAATGGGAGATGCTATTGAAATTGAGGCCATAACACAAGCATATAGTTACTATACAGATAGAAAAGGTTACTGTGCGTTAGGTTCTGTTAAGTCCAATATTGGTCATTTAGAAATGGCATCTGGTGTTACAGGACTTATAAAAGCAGCTTTATGTGTTAGAGATGGTGTAATCCCTCCAAGTCTTCATTTTCAAGAACCTAATCCTGATACTGATTGGCAAAATAGTCCATTTTATGTCAATGGATTCTTACAACCATGGCATACAGATGAGGGTCCTAGAAGGGCTGGAGTAAGCTCTTTTGGACTTGGCGGAAATAATGCACATATCATTATTGAACAGCCACCCTCTATCTTCATAAAAGAAGAGGGAATAAAAAAAGAGAACAAAGATATGATAACAATATCCGCTAGAACAGAAACTTCGTTATACAAATATTGTGAGAAATTAGGCAAACATTTAGAAGAACACGAAGAACATCATCTAAATGATGTAGCCTATACTTTTAATAGGGGGAGAAAGAGATTTAGTTATAAGTGTGCTATTCCTATTAAAACGCGTAAATCAATTATACATATATTGGAAAATATTCAGGATTATCCTCAGTATATGTGTAAATCAGATTCACGAAATACAAAGGTGAATTTTGTATTTGGACCCACACTTTCATTAAGTCATGATCAAATTAGAGAATTATGTAACAATAATTTGGAGATTTCTAAGCATATAGATAATTGTCATAGATTGATGATGGATAATTATGGTGTGAATCTCAAGGATATATTATTGAATGAAGTGAGTAGGGAATATCTACATCTCAAATCATTCATAATACAATATGCTATAGCAAAAGGATTAATGGATAAGGGCTTATGTCCATCAACATTAGTTGGAGATGGTATAGGTCTATTTGTTGCGGCTGCAATTGCTTCTGTTTTATCTTTGAGAGAATGTATAGAAAGGTTATATTTACCTCATAAGGTTGAAAATATAGAAGCGGGTAATGGAAAAATACCTGTTATATCATGGTGTACACATGAAAAAATATCTATTGATTCTATAGGAAATTTTAATTATTGGGAAGAGACAATAAAGAATTGTAATTGTAATATTATGAGCTGCAATAAGGATTGGCTTCTAAATTCACAATCTTTAGCTATAGATATAGGGGCTCTTAGAATATATAGTACAGGAAGTTCTAGTGATGAAGAAAGTAATAGCAATGCAAGCCAAGAAATAATTGATGTATTTTGTAAAACATGGCTTAAGGGATGTATTATAGATTGGGATAAGTACTATGCTAATAGTCATAGGAAACGTATAGTTTTACCAACATATCCTTTTGAAAGAAAAAGACATTGGGTCAATCCACCTGTAACAGGAAGTGATGACCAATCTAATAAGGAGAAAGATATTGATCTAATATCTCCTGAAAAATATAGTATCTTTTCAATACATCAAAGGGTTAAATCTGTATGGGAAAAAGCATTGGGTGTTAAAATTGAACATGATACGGATAGTTTTTTTAACCTAGGAGGACATTCCTTATTAGCTACACAGATACTTTTTACTCTAAAAGAAATATTTAAAGTAGATATATCTCTTATGAGCTTTTTAGAGCAACCATCTATTGAAGGACTTTCTAATAGCATATGGTCAAAATTAGAACATCAAGATAAGGAAGAAGTCCAAAATAGTTACATACCTAGTTTGGTCATTGACGAGGAAAATAGATACCAGCCCTTTAATTTAACTGATGTACAAAAGGCTTATTGGATAGGTAGAAGTGAGGGGATGAAGCTAGGGAATGTATCCACACACATATATTTTGAAAAAGATATTTCCCAGTTGGATCATCATACATTTAGTCACATTCTTAACCAATTGATTCAAAGGCATGATATGCTAAGAGCCATTATTCTACCAGAGGGTAAGCAGGTTGTATTAAAGGAAGTACCTAAGTATGATATGAGAATCCATAATCTAAAGTTCGCTCAAGAAGAAGTAAGGGATGCTAAACTACAAGAAATAAGAGATACCATGTCTCACCAAATGATATCAACTGACAAGTGGCCTTTATTTGATATTTGTCTTAGTCAAATAAGTTCTGACAAAACAAGAATACATATAAGTTTTGATTTGCTCATTACAGATGCTTGGAGTCTAGAATTATTATTGAAAGAGTTTATGACATTATATAATTATCCTAAGCATCAATTACCGCCATTAGAGTTATCTTATAGAGATTATATTCAAGCTCTTGAGGCTATAAAAGAAACTGATTTATATAAAAGGTCTAGGGATTATTGGTTAAATAGAATAGATATATTGCCACCTGCACCTCAACTACCTATTGATACAAAACCTAGTGAAATTAAAACGCCTCGTTTTAAAAGATATGAGAAACTATTAGACAAAAGCAAGTGGACACAATTAAAAGCAGAAGGGAAAAAATTAAATATTACTCCAACATGTATTCTTATTACAGCATTTTCTGAAATTCTTGGGAGATGGGTTAGTGATCCACATTTTTTGATTAATTTGACCGTGTTTAACCGTTTACCAATTCATCCACATATTAATAATATCGTTGGAGATTTTACATCCTTAACGTTATTAGAAATTAATAACAGATTAGATGATACTTTTAATGAAAGAGCTGCAAGGATTCAAAATCAGCTGTGGCAAGATATGGATAATCGTTATTTTAATGGCGTAGAAGTAACACGTGAACTTATTAAGAAGACAAATGATCCCTCAAATGCTATTATACCCATTGTTTTTACAAGTCTGTTAAATGTAGATAATCAAGAAAAGGATGGGATTGATCTAGGAAACAGTAATAATGAAGAGGATGTTTTTGTTATATCACAAACACCTCAAGTATGGTTAGATCATCAAGTGATTGAAAGAGAGGATTCACTTTATCTGAATTGGGATGTTCTAGAAAATATATTCCCTGATAAGTTAATAGATAATATGTTTGCTGCTTATAGTCAATTACTAGAAAAACTTGTTTTAGATAGTACCCAATGGAATAGTAATAGACTTCTGCAATGTATTGACGTAAGTATGGTTGAAACATTAAATAAGCATAAGGATGTTCAATTGTTAGAATCAAATACATTACATGGTTTGGTAAATAAACAAGTAGTACGACAACCAAATAGAACGGCTATTATTTATCAGGATCTCCATATTACCTATAAACAATTAGATGAGGCATCAAACAGAGTAGCTATAGAACTTATGGATAAAGGTGTTAGAGAAGGCGATATTGTAGGTATATTCATGGATAAGGGTTGGGAACAGATTGTTGCCGCTTGTGGAATATTAAAGATAGGTGCTGCTTATCTTCCAATAGACAAGTCATTACCCCAAAATAGGATAGAGTATATATTGAAATTAAGTGAAGTACAATGTGTTATTATACAAGATACTTCAAATAAAGATACCATATTGCCTATACCATTACCAATTGTAACAATTAATAAATCATTTTTAGATAATAACTATAATAAGACAGTAGTACAAACATCAAATACTGATAGTTTGGCGTATATTATCTTTACATCCGGTTCAACAGGAGAACCAAAAGGAGTTGAGATGAGCCATATAGCAGTAATCAATACACTGTTAGACATTAATAAACGTTTTTCTGTTAATTGTGAAGATAGAATATTGGGATTATCTTCTTTGAGCTTTGATTTATCGGTGTATGATATCTTTGGTATTTTGATAGCTGGTGGTACACTCATTATACCAGACTTAGAGCAGAAAAAGGATCCTTGGGAATGGTATCAGCTTATACAACAGCACCACATAACAGTATGGAATTCTGTACCTGCATTTATGAAATTATTTATTGAAGGTATGAAAGTGAAAAAGATGGAATGTCCTACATTACGGTTAGTTATGCTTAGTGGTGATTGGATTCCTATATCATTACCTCATAAGATTCATAGATTAAATAATGATATAGAAGTTGTCAGTTTAGGAGGAGCTACGGAAGCAGCTATCTGGTCTATTATATATCCTATTAAGGAGATGAATCCACAGTGGAAGCGTATACCTTATGGTTATTCTATGGTTAACCAATGTGTTTATGTTCTTAATAATAAGTTAGAAATATGTCCAACATGGGTATATGGCAATTTATATATAGGAGGAAAAGGTCTTGCAATAGGTTACTTTAAGGATAATGAGAAAACAGAAGAGAAATTTATAATACATCCTGTTACAGGAGAGAGATTATATCATACAGGAGATCTAGGTAGATATCTACCAGACGGTACAATTGAATTATTAGGCAGAGAAGATAATCAAGTGAAAATTAATGGGTATCGAATTGAATTAGGAGAAGTAGAGTCAATTCTGAAAAAACATGAATCTGTAGAAGACGTGATTGCACTTGCTGTAGAGGATGCAGGTAAGAAGAAGATCGTAAGTTATGTCAAAACAAACGATGACAAGGTACAGTTACCTGATGATATTATTGTAGATCCTGTTAAACGCTTTGAGTTTAAATTATGTGAACATCAAATTAGACAAGCTAAAGATAAATCAAGTATACCATTGAAACGGTTTTATAATAATGAACGTTTTTTCAAGAGAAGAAGCTATCGTACATTTAGTGAAAACATTATATCATTTGATACATTTAGTCACTTCATGGAAAGTATGTCATTAATAACAGATGGGGATAAACATAGCAATAAATATATGTACGGTTCAAGTGGAGGGTTATATCCAGTTCAATTATATCTTTATGTAAAAAATAATCGTATTGAAAACTTAGCAGGAGGTATTTATTATTATAATCCAAAAGATCATATGCTTGTATCTCTTGCAGATACAATAATAGAGCCAGAGGTTCATGTAGAACGAAATCAAGCTATATTCGAACAATCAGCTTTTTCACTATTTTTAATTGGTGAAGAAAAAGCCATTGTTCCTATGTATGGAAAAAAAGAGAGTTTTGCATTTATGAATTTAGAAGCTGGTATCATGACCCAGTTATTAGAAATGACTTCTGTTGATTATAATATAGGGTTATGCCAGATAGGTTCTATTGATTTTGATAAGATTAGAAAACATTTCCAACTGGATGAATCACATGTGTATTTACATTGTCTATTAGGTGGAAATATAGATTTAGATCAAATAGGAAAAGATGGTTTTATGGAAGAATTGGGACGTTATGAGCATAGTATCCACTCTATGAAAGAGCAAAATACAGTTAATGACCATTCATTAGAAATACAATTAAAAGAGTATCTAGCTATGCATTTACCTTCATATATGATTCCTTCTGATATATATAGGGTACATGAATTTCCTATCACAAGTAATGGCAAGATAGATTATAAACAGTTACAGAAATTAAAACAGCCAAAGTTACATAAAGAACTTCTACAATATGAGGCTCCTCGTAATGAAATGGAATATACATTGACAGCAATATGGCAAGATATTTTTCAGGTGGAGAAAGTGAGCGTTATTGATAGTTTCTTTGACCAAGGAGGCGATTCAATCTCAATTATTCAGATATTTAATAGACTACAAGAAATGGGATATGATACATTACGATTAATTGATTTGTTTAAATATCCTACTATACGATTATTAGCTGATTATATGAATACTAACAATAAAGAACCTGTATATGAGTCACTTATTGACGATGAGAAGCGAAGAGCCCAAGCACGAAAAAAACGTTTGCAACAATTATCAAAAAATAAAAATGGGGAATAAGGATGATGAATATAAGTAATGAAGATTATAGTAATACTATTGCCATTATTGGTGTAACTGGACGTTTTCCTCAAATATCTAATATACAAGAATTTTGGGAACAACTTAAAAATGGTGTTGAAATATTTCATGACTTTGTTGAGAGGGACAGAGATGTCCCTATATCACATGGAGATTTTATTAAGGTAAAGAATAAGTTTAAGGATATAGAATATTTTGATGCATCATTTTTTGGTATTCACCCTAGAGATGCAGAACTTATGGACCCTCAATTAAGAATATTCTTAGAACAAGCATGGATTCTACTTGAAAGTGCAGGGTACAATCCTTTTAGTTATAAAGGATTAATTGGAC
>NZ_BTPU01000033.1:0-30182 GCF_036985595.1 Vallitalea maricola
CCCTTATAATGTTTTCTAAATGCACCTGGTGTAATTTTTTCTATTCTTTTAAACCACTTACCATAATAACTTGCATCTTCAAAACCTACTTGTTTACCTATTTTACTGATATTAAAGCTAGTATTTAGCATTAATTCTTTGCTCTTTTGTATCCTGACCTCATTAATATATTCAAATGGTCTTTTTTTAGTGCTTTCAATAAATAGCCTGCATAGGTACTGAGGTGTCACGTCAATAAGTGCTGCCAAGGTATCTATAGTAAGGGTTTTAAAATAATTTTCATTAATATAGTTAATAACAACAGCCATTTTTGATAATTGAAAAGGGTAAGATTTATGGATAATGTAATCTGGTAATGACATTATAAAATCATAGCTCATTACAGACAACTGATTATGGTTATTATAAGAATTACCAGTCTCAATACAGTTAATAATTTTTTGTCGTATTATATCTATTTCTTTTATATAATAATAGTTGGATTTATAGAATCCCAAAGTATTCAGTAGTTGTTTCACAGCAAATCCATCAAAAGTAATCCAATCAGTAAGCCATGTTTCTGATAAAGGACGATAATGATGAGGTTCGTCTTTATATATAACCATACCCATATCTTTTTCTAAGATAATACTATCATTACCAATTGTTACTTCACCTTTCCCCTCATAACATTGAATCCAATGATATGAAGAAAAACCATATCTACGATCAATGCTTTCTTGATAGAATTCACAACCTGCTGATGTTAAGTAAATAGGTAGTTTAGCATCTTTATCCAATATCACTGGAAAGAATGTCTGCTGCATAAGATTCACCTCTTCATAATATAATAAAATAGTTTCATATAATTATATATACCATAATATTATTAGATATACAAGGGAATATATCTTTGATATATTATTAATATAGTTATATCTTTGTATCTTGTAGATATAAGAAAATAATAAAATGAACTAAAAATATAATATTATGCAAGGAGGAGATAATATGCATAAAAATCTAACTTTTAATAATGACTGGTTATATACTGAAAGGTTCGAAGAAGAATTCATTGAAAAGAATTATAATGATTCTTCTTTCGAAAATGTAATGTTACCACATGCTAATAAGACCATACCATATAATTATTTTGATGAGAGGGATTACCAATTTGTTTCATGCTATAGAAAACATTTCTCCATTGAAGATAAATACAGTAAAAATGGATTGTTTATTGATTTTGAAGGTGTAATGACTTATGCAAAATGTTTTGTCAACGGAGAATATGTAGGGGAGCATAAAGGTGGATATACTCCTTTTTCAATAGACATTACAGATAAAGTATTATTTAATGAAGATAACGTATTGACTGTAATGGTAGATTCTACTGAAAGAAATGATATACCTCCTTTTGGACATACTATAGATTATCTATGCTATGGGGGAATATATCGAGAAGTTTCTTTAAGAATAGTTGATGATATACATATTAGTCATTCATTCATTCGTACTGAAGATGTTTTGAGTGATAATAAGATAGTGGAGACAGATGTTTTTATTAGTAGTAACATATCAGCTAATATAATAGTAGAATTAAAATTGCTGGACGAAGAAAATAATGTTTGCGGGACTATAGAAAATAATATGGAAGTTAGTAAAGGTAATACTGTGAAAACAATATCCCTCAATGATTTAACTAATATAAAGTTATGGGATATAGATAATCCTAATCTATATAATGTGTTGATCTCATTAAAGAAAGATAATGAAGTCATAGATACACGTGAAGAAAGAATAGGTTTTAGAATAGTAGAGTTTACAGAGAATGGATTCTATCTCAATAAAAAACATCTTAATTTAGTTGGGCTTAACCGTCATCAAGCATTTCCTTATGTAGGTTATGCTATGCCAAAAAGAGCACAAGAAAAAGATGCAGAGATACTAAAAGACTTAGGTCTTAATATTGTTAGAACTTCACACTATCCACAATCAAGACACTTCTTGAATCGTTGTGATGAGATTGGATTATTGGTTCTTGAAGAAATTCCAGGATGGCAGCATATTGGAGATGAAGTTTGGAAAGAGGTTGCTTGTGAGAATGTAAGAGAGATGATTACAAGAGATTATAACCATCCTTCCATTATTATATGGGGGGTTAGAATTAATGAATCCAAGGATGACCATGATTTCTATGTGAAAACTAATGAAATAGCCCATAATCTAGATACTACGAGGCAAACAGGCGGGATAAGATGTATATCTGATAGTGAACTGTTGGAAGATGTTTATACTATGAATGATTTTGATATACATCAGAGACGTCAGCAAAGTATCACTGGTCTAGATTATTTGGTTCCTTATATGGTTACTGAGAAAGTAGGACATATTTATCCTACTAAAAGATTTGATAAAGAAGAAAGACTTATAAACCATGCTAACAGACATCTTAATGCTCATAATGAAACTTTTCTAGATAGTACTATCAGTGGCTTGATATGCTGGTGTGCATTCGATTATAATACCCATTATGATTTTGGTTCAGGTGATAGGATATGTTATCATGGTGTAATGGATATGTTTCGCATACCTAAATTGGCTGCTGCTACATATCGTTCACAAAAAGATCCAAAAGTAGAGCCAGTACTTGAGCCTGCAACTATTTGGGCAAATGGTGAAAGAGATGAAGGGGGAATATCTCCAATAATTGTATATACTAATTGTGAGAAAGTAGAAATGTATATAGAAGATAAATATATTGATTGTTATCTACCTGATAAAGAGAATTATAGGGGGTTAGTTCATCCACCAGTAATAATAGATGCTAATGTAAGTACATGGGGTAGTTCTTGGGGTGATGTAAGATTTGTTGGATATGTGGATAATAAGGAAGTAACCCAAAAACAGTTTTGTAAAAATCCTATTGCTACAGAATTAATAGGTATAGCAGATGATAAAACCTTGAACAGTGGTGATTGGGATACTACTAGGATTGTTTATAAATGTGTTGATCAAAAAGGAAATATATTACCTTTTATTAACGAATTTATTGAGCTTGATATTGAAGGTCCAGCTAAGATAATAGGACCAGATAAAGTAAGTTTGATAGGTGGATGTATAGGTATGTGGATTAAGACAACAGGAGAAAAAGGAGAAATTATTATCAAGGCTAAATCTTTGCGTTTTAGTGCAAATGATATCAAAATAATAGTGGAATAGAGAATATATAATATTTTTTGTAAAAGATAAACCTACTTTAGCGAATAAAAAAACTAATCTAGGTTTATTTTTTTATGGTTTTTTAAAATATTACAAAAAAATTACAAATAAATGTTACAAAAGTTTGACGTACAGAATAATAAATGTTATAATTACGTAATATATGAACAGAGACTCATACGAATGTTGAACTGGAAAAAATATCGTAAAAATATGACGTTTTTGTAGAGAATAGTAAAGAGGGTGTTGAATGGGAACAGAGAAGATGATAAAACAAACAATAGTAAAAGATAATATTTAATAATTAAAGATAATAATGAAATAATTATAATAAATTAGAAATTGATTCAAACGAATTTACATACGGAGGATAAAACATGAGCCCCATAAATATGAAAACTGTTGGAAAAAATACGATTGTATTAATTGTTATGTTTTTTTCATTGATATTTGCTACAGTGTTCATACAAGCAAATATGAATGATCAATCTCAAATGGTTTATAAAGTTACTTATAAAAATAGTGAAATAGGATTTGTTAAAGATACAGAAAATTTAGGTCAGATAATGAAAGATGTAACAATTCGTTTACAAAATGAATTAGGAACAGTAATCTTAGTAGATGATTTAGTTAGTACTTTTCCAGTTAAGAAACTAAAACAAGTTCTTATGACAGATGAAGAGTTAGCAAATGGGTTATTTACTACATTATTATATAACAAGAATGATTTTTTTGTAAAAGCAAATGTATTATCAATTGATGAACAAACCAAGATTGTTGTAAAAGATGAACAAACAGCTGAATCTGTTTTGGAAGATGTTAAAAGTGGTTATATATCACAAGACCATCAAGGAAGTGTTGAAGATGTAGCATTTGTAGAATCAGTACAGGAAGATACACTTTATGTTAGCCAAGAAAGTATTGTTCAAAAAGATGAAGCAGTTAGTAAACTAAAATCAAGTAAAGAAGAAAAAGTTACATATACAATAAAATCTGGAGATACATTATCAGAGATAGCAAATGGTAATGGAATGGGATTATCAGAATTATTGAAGATAAACCCACAGTTCAAACAAGATAGTGTAATCCAAATTGGACAAGAAGTTAACTTAATGGTACCAAAACCATTATTATCAGTAAAAGTAAAAGAGCAACTTACATATGAAGAAAGTATAGCATGTCCTGTTGAATATCAAAAAGACAGTAGCAAATATAAGACATACAAGAAAACAATTCAACAAGGAGAGCCAGGAATAAAACAATTAACAACCAATGTTACTTGCATTAATGGTTTAGAATCAGAAAGAGAAATTGTTTCTGAGAAAGTTATAAAAGAACCAACTAAAACAATTATTGTTGTTGGAACAAGAACTCTACCAACTTTTTCAAGACCAGTTTACGGTAGAATTACATCTCCCTTTGGGAGAAGATGGGGATCATTCCACACAGGAATTGATATAGGTGTTCCTAGAGGAACTAAAGTAAAAGCTTCAGAATCAGGAACAGTAATTTTTTCTGGATGGAGTGGAGGATATGGCTATTTAATTAAGATAGACCATGGAGAAGGATATGTAACTTATTATGCACATAATAGTAAGTTGTATGTTAAAAAAGGACAAAAGGTTACAAAAGGTCAATCTATCGCTGCTTCAGGTAGTACAGGAAATAGTACAGGACCACACGTACACTTTGAAGTTCGTAAAAATGGAGTTCCACAGAATCCTTCAAATTATTTATAGTTAAGTGGATTATACATATAATAAAATAAAGAGATATAATAAACCGAGTAAAGTTAGTATTTTACTCGGTTTTTAATATTATATGGTAATTAACATTATAAGTGTTTTGAATACATAACAAAACACATGATTATTGAAGAAATCATGTGTTTACTATAAGTATTACATAAATAATTCTAGTATCTTAACAAATAGTGAGCTGAATAGAACTGTAATTATTCCTGCTAATCCTATAGATAATCCGCTCATTGCACCTTGTATTTCGCCCATTTCCATAGCTTTTGAAGTCCCAACTGCATGGGAAGATGTACCGATAGCAATACCGATTGCTACTTCATCATTTATTTTGAAAAATTTCATCACAACTGGGGCAATTATCGCACCTATAATTCCTGTTAAAACAATTGCAACTACTGTTATTGCTGGAATTCCACCAATAGTATTGGATACTTCTATACCAATAGGAGTGGTTATAGATTTTGGAATAAGTGTATAAAACAATTGATCTTCATAAGCAAATACTTTGCATAACACAAATACACTGGTTATGGTTGTCAATACACCCACAATAATCCCAATTAGAATGGGTTTTGTATTCTCTTTAAACAAATGGAATTGTTTATACAAAGGAACAGCCAAAATCACTGTTGCAGGTCCTAATAAATATGATATCATATCTCCACCTTTTTCATATGATTCTAAAGGTATACCAAATATCAATAGTACACCAATAATCAAACCAATACTAATTAAAAGTGGATGCATAAGAGCTAATTTGGTCTTTTTATTTATGTATAAACCAATTTCAAACATAACAATTGAAATGAATATACCAAAGCTAGGATTATTAAAAAAATCTTCCATCATTTTCTGCCTCTTTTCATGACTTTTTGAACAGTTAAACCAGTGACACTCATTACTATGATAGTAGTAAGGATTACAATGAATAAAAAGCTTATCCATATATTACTTAATGTATCAAGTGATGATATTAACGCTACACCAGGTGGAATAAAGAAAAATGCTAAATGACTTAGTAGAAAATCACTTACCTCTTTAATTGTTTCAACCTTGATAATATTAAGACTTAGTAATACAAATAAAATCAGCATACCTAGAATATTACCGGGAACAGGTATATGACAAAGCTTATTAAGTATCTCACCAATTAAAAAAATTCCTATTATAATGCCAAATTGTCTAAGTAACTTCATAGTCTTCCTTCTTTCAGTATTTATATAATGGTGGTATAATGGTCATACCAATATTAAAAAATATAATATCACGATATTACATATTAATCAAGAGCTCTTAGGTGTTTTATTTACAAATGCCAAATGTTCTCTCATAGCATTTTGAGCTTCTTCGGGATTATGAGATTTAATTGAATTATATATATTCTCATGTTGCTTAACAAGTAAATCTTTTTGTTCTGGATTTTTCAATATCATTTCTCTTGCATCAATTATAGATGCTTCCATTAAGTATTGTACAGAAAGCAATATATTTATAATTAAACTATTGTCTGCTATTTCTGATATCTTATAGTGAAACTCTTTATCAATTTTGGCACATAGATCCTCATTATCAGTTGTGCTAAGTTTAGTAATTAATATTTGTAATTCTTGAATATCTTTTTCTGTAGCTTTCTTAGCAGCTAAAAAAGCGGTTTCTAATTCTAATAATCTTCTAAGTTCAAGTATTTCTTTTGTATTACCTTTACTTAACATAAATTTAACTGATAATGGTTCAAGAAGAGTAATAGAGGCGTTTGCGCTAATAAAATTACCTTCACCTTGTCTACTTTCAACTAAACCAATAACTTCTAAAGCTCTTATGGCTTCTCTTACTGAAGTTCTACTAACACCTAACAGTTCAGTTAATTCTCTTTCAGCAGGTAGACGATCACCTTCTTTTAGCGTACCATCTAAAATCATCTTTTGGATCTGTTCAATAACATATTCATATATCTTCTTATTTTTTACTGGAGAAAAAATATTAATCACCTCTAAATATAATATTTATCCTGAATGGATATTAAATAATATTTTATTATATTCAATTTAATATGTAAAGTAATTAAAGAAAATATTAAGAATGAATAGAATGTAAAAATATTTAACCTATAAGGAAAACAATCCATAGAAAACATGCTCATAATTTTATAAAATTATTAAATAGATAGGATTAAGATAATCTTATTAAAAGATATTACAAAAATATGAGGAGGAAGTTTTTATGCAATAATCAGCAATTATTGATGCTAACTATACTGAAAGAGATGCTTGCTTTAAATGATAATGTCATTGTTAGTAATGCAAATGATTTTTATGAATTTTTTGTTGAGGAATGTAAATTCGAAAGTGAAAAAGCAGGTATGTACATAAGATATTATGTAATTCCACAGTACGGAGAAGATTTTATAGAACAGATAAAATTTTTAATAGTTAAAATATATCATAATAACTATTTACATTAATCAAACAAAATGTTACAATGTAGCTGTCGAGAAACAGAAAATACTAATTTGCTTTTTCTTGGACCTAATAGTATATGTATCGAGTGTACTACTGTAGGTATTTACAAAAAAATTTAATAAAGGCAGTTTGAGAGGAAGGTCACAATAATTAGTTGTGAGTGAATATTATATATTCTTCGGTGAAAATCCGACACTGTCTCAGCAACCGTAATGCCAACGAAAGGACAATATACCACTGAGAATTTCATTTTACTTGTGAAATAATCGGGAAGGTGTTTTAGTAGGAAAACCACAGTGTAAGTGGCAAATGGCTAAGTCGGGATATTCTCACTCTGTTTGTTAAAATGTAATGCAAATCCCTGAGGTTGGAAGGCATAAATAGGTGGAATCTTTATGTTCTAAACCAAGTATGTCAGGGCGCTCGTAGGAGTGTCCTTTTTAGTGCACGGAACATATGACTAAGTAAGCAAAATTCGAGGAGGAAAGAAAATGATTTTATCAAGAAGCAAAAGAAAAAGTTGTGCAATCTTACTTGCAGTGGCAATGATCCTTACAATGATGCCTCTTACTGCAAAAGCAGCAGCACCTACAAATGTAGAAGTTTATTTATCTGGTGCGGCAAATCCAAATCCTACAGTAACTACACAAGATGGTGACACAGTAGAAAGTATATATACTCGTATTACAGGTCAAAGCTATCCATGGACAGTATTATATGAAATTAACGGAAAAATGGGAGATGTAGCACCTGGTAGTTGTATCGTTCCAGATAATGCATATATACAATATTACACAATAGATAACTATCAAACGGATGTACTAGCTACAATTAGTGATTATAGTTTAATAATTGTAGATGGTAAAATTAAAGTTCTAGATGGTAAAGAATATACTTGGAAAGGTTTAGAAAAAAGTATTAACATGTCTGTACCATTTGTTAGAGATGCAAATGTAGCAGTTAATCCTAAAAACTCAAGTACTCCATTAACAACTCCAGTCAAGCTATCAGATTATGCTGGTATTGAAATGAAAAGTACTGGCGGTATTAGTACTTATATGCCTATAGAAGTTGTAGCTAATTATGATGCTTATACAACACAGCTAAACGAAGGATTAGAAAAAGTTATAGCTATTGCTGATTCCTTTGGTATTAATACAAGTAATGCAGTAAATGCATTAAATGGTTCAGATAATGCTGTGAAAGCTACCGAAAAAGTAGCTTTGGGAGAAATTATCATTGATGCTTCTATTAATAATGATATACTTCTTAGCAAAGTAACTTTTAATGAAAGTGTAGCAGTATCTGTTCCTTTTGATCCCTATGTACCAAGCTATACTTTGATATCTACTACAGGTAGTGACATTATTCCAGCTACTTTCACTATAGAACCTGTTGCTATGGCAAGTGATGCAACAATATCTTATAGTACTACTGACTCGGATATTTCATTTGCAGGTAATGTAATTTCTGCAAGTACAGCAGGAAACCATAGTTTCTCAATCAAAGTTGCAAAAAATGGTGCAGAGAGAACATATGATTTTGTCTTCACTTGTGATGCTCCTATAGTTGCAGGAGATCCATCTGTTTACGCATTTTTACCTGCTCCTGGTCAGTTTACTAATGAAGGTATAACTGTTGGTGGATGGGGAGACATCTATCTTTCAGGTACAGATGGTATTAAACTATTAGCAGATAATGTTGCATCTACAGGTGTATCACTAGGATTTTTTGGTGGATACACAGTATTTGATATGAAAAATATTGATAACGACCCTAATAATAAATATGGTGTGGATTTTATAGTATATGGTAATGCTTTCTGGAATAATTCTGAACCAGGTTGTATTCAAGTAGCTCAGGCTGATAGTGAAGGAAATCCTGATACTTGGTATGATATAGCAGGTTCTTTATATTATGAAAACAGTACAAAAAAGAACTTTAGTTTAACTTATGAAAATCCTAATCCTAATGATAATATAACACATACAACAGCAGGTAATAATCTTGGAACATTGGATTCTGTTAATTATACTGGTAGTGAAACTGGTACAATTACAAAAAATACTTTCCATAATCACAGCTGGTTCCCACTTAATTGTAACTACTTTACCGGAAGAAACGGAAACCTTGCTTTAGATAAGACAAACCAATTGTCATTTGCAGACTATAATGATTCACAAAATAAGTTAACAATAACAGGTACAATGCTTGGTGGCATTACAGCTACTACAACAACTGGTTTTGGCTTCGGTTATTGTGATGTTCACCCTAATAGTAGTGGAGATAAATCAATAGCATATAATCCTTATGGAGTAGCTTCACTTAGTTCAAGTTCAGATTATAATACTTATATAGATGGCACAGGCGGTGGAGACCCTATTGATATTAGTTGGGCAGTAGATGTAAACGGAAACCCTGTTAATCTAGACAATATTCGTTTTGTACGTATCTATACTGGTGCTGCAGCTATGAATGGTATATTCGGTGAAATCTCTACTGAGGTTTGTGGTATTAAGAAAGCTACTAGTACAGGTGGAACAGTTCCTACTACTAGACCAAGTATTGAGATTGATGGTATGACATTTAGTGATTTAGAAGGAATGGGTATTACAGTATCTTCAACTTCTATATCTCAAAATCAAGAAATAGTAACTATATCTGGATTAGCTGAAAATTATACTGATTCATTTACAATTGGAGCTTCTGGATATGATATTTTTAATATTAATAATAGCACATCTAATACGTATGATTTAACATTGAATACAAGCGGAGAAACTCTTCTTCGTATAATTGCACAAACTTCAAATCAATCTCCATATATTGTGCTTTTGAAACTCTCTTAATAGCTAATGAAGGTAGAGTTGCTGATTTTTTAGTAACTCTGCCTTGCTTACTAAATAAATAGATAGAAGGTGATAGTATGTATTTTAAAAAGCGTCTATTTAGTTTTTTTATAACTATTGCTATAATAATAGGAAGTTTATCAACAGTTATTTATGCAGAACCTAATGATATTTCAGTATGGTTTTATTGTGAGAATCCACAAACGGTGACTTGCGATGATAAAAATTTTTTTGTGGATGATAGAAATATTGTTGTTCCTATGCAGAAGATTACAATAACCAATTCAGATATTTTACGTATTAATTCACTAATTAAAGAACATATTGATTATGACAAATCATTAAGTAATACTTATACAGTTGCTCATGTTTTTATAAAAGCTCTTGAGAATAAAGGTATTATTGAGTGGTGGAATTATGTTACATGGGAGAAAGATGGAAGTATTAGTGCAATAGATGGAGAACAATCAATAGGGATTTATTCTAGGAAACTAAAAGAAAGAAAATATTATGGCATGAGTCCATTAATTTGTTTAATAGGTGATTCTGCTGTAAGTTCAACTGATTTTATTAATACAGTAATACAAGATAATCAAGTAATACGAATATCAAAATTTATTCGTGGTGCGACTTCAACTAAATTATCCAATGAGAGTAATACTTTGAATTCAAAAGCAAGCCAAATAACTATGACTAGATTTTTGGACAATAATATTTCGTATGAAATAAATAATAGTTCTAATATACAAATATCAACTATAGTAAATATGTATAGATGTACTACTGATCAAGCGAACTTGGGTAAAATATATGGTCAAAGATTTGGTGATTATTCTTCAGTTGATATATATAGATTAGATAATGGAAAGTTGATAAAGATATTATCAGAATTTCCTTTTACTCCCACTTTTACTGATATAGATAGTGGTACTGGAAAACTTGTTCTGACACCTACAGATAGTATCAAACCCGGTACTTATCATGTGAGAGTAGTACATAAACCCGCTAATGTAGGAATATACGCTTCGCTATGTCCTGTTGACTACCTAGTAATCAATGTTAACTCTACAGGTAGTGGAACAACTGATAAAACAATTCTTCAAAATACTATAAATAACGCTCCAACCACTGGCTATTACACTAGCGAAGACCGCTTTAACGGTACAGATTATATAGGTAAACAAAATAGTTTATGGTCAATATACCAAACTGTTTTAAATAATGCAAAATCAATAGTCAGTAATAATGGTTCTACACAAGTTGATATAGATACAGCAACTACTAATCTTCAATCTGCAATTAATAACCTAATTCCAATTACTAATGTTAACCCAACACTACTATATGAAACTGTAAATGATGCAGAAAATACATATAAAGATTCATCCATATATACAGCCAAGTCATGGTCAGCATATCAAAGCGCATTGAATAATGCTAAAACAGTACTTACTTCTCTTTACATTCAAGATGGTGAAGATAAAGGTAAGCCAACTGACATTAATAAAAACGTTTATCAACCTGAAGTTGATACCCATACTGAAGAAATAAACAAAGCAATTACAGGATTACAAAAATTAATAAATGCTGATGACCCTTCGGGTAGCGATTTAATTGATGCTGGGGAAAAATATGAGAACCTAAAAGCTTTAATAAATCAATTTAATCCAGAGGAACTTATAGAATCTGATTATACTTCAGACAGCTTTGCATTATTTATCCAACAAAGAAATATCGCAAAAGAATGGTTAGACAACAATGATAAGCCTAATGGTACAACAGGAATACCTGTGTACAAAAAAATAAAAGAAGTTTACAATAATTATTGGAAATCATGCTATGGTTTGACATCAACAAAAGAAAAAATAAATGTATCTCTTAAGGTAATAGATACATCAGCTGCTAGAAAAAAAGAAGCTTTTGATACGAAATCAGGTATCTATAATTTAACACTCTCTAGTGGCACATCTCTAGAGGATGTTTTTAATCAGATTAATGGTATTAATATACATGGGGACTATGGAATTTTTATTAATGGAATTATGCTTGATGCTCCAAGTCATGATTTAACTGCACTATTTACTTTGAATCTTGGTAATTCTATAGGTACATCTCATTATCCATTAAGTAGTATAAAAGTACAGGATAAGGATAGAATTGTTGTAGCATATTTAGACGCACCAAGGCATGGTTCTTCAAGTGGTGCTAATCTAGAAGGATACGAATCATATAAAGTCCTTCCATATGTTAGACTTTCAAAAATCACTAATGGAGATATGATTGATAATGTAGTAGAGACAAGAGCGGGACAAGCTGTTTCATTTACTGCTAATTCAGCTGCTGCTAACCTTAGTGATTATACAGGAAAAGATGAGCCTTTTGCAGGAGCTACGGTTTTTGTAAGTTCTGCTGTAGAAGAAAAAAATAAAGTAACTACTGCAAATCAGGAAACTACTGCTATTACAGATGATAATGGTAACTGTAACTACACTTTTTACGAGGAAGGTTGGCATTCATTAAGTGTTCATCATAAGGAATCAAATAATTTTGACAGCAAAAAGGTTACAGGAGTTATAGCTGGAGATACTATATTTGTACATGTAAACCCAGCTACTGAAAATGAAACTAAGATAATTAAAGATAAAATGCTCACTGAACTAGAAAAAGCATATTATTCATATAGACAAACTAACTATGACTCTAATAAATGGAAGGAACTTTCTAGATTTTATGAAGATGGTAACACTAAAATTACTAATTCAGTAACATCATACGAAGCAAAAACAGCATTTGATACAGCTGTTAATGGTATGAAAAGCATAGAATCTATAGACCATAAAACAGTTATAACACCTATACGAGAAGTATTAAAATATCTGCCATCTATAGATGAAATAGACCAAAACAGGCTCTGCCAATCAGATATACCTAAATTAGAAGAATTAATTTCTAAATACAATGTTTTGACAGAATATCAGAAGAAGTTATTTACATTTTTAGAGGATAGACATATTAAATCCTTGTTAAAAGCATACGCAGATTCTGATAATGGAAATAATTTACCAGAATCAGAAGAGTATAATCTTACTATAATTGATGAAACTAATAAGTTTAATCAATCTAATGAGCATTTATACTGTGTTGTAGATGGTAATATTGTAAGTTCGGCAAAACCAGAAAAATTTACTGGACAAGTTACGGCTAATACTAAAGTAGGTCTACGATATAAGGGAAGAAACGGCGTAGGAGATACATGTGTAGTAGAAAGTTTTTCTGATGATATAAGCATTTATAAAATGCATGATGACTGTAAAAGTATTCTTAGAGAATTTTTAATGCCTCATCACGACGTAACTATAATTGTAAGGTCAATAGGTGATGATGAACCTCCAATTGATGATGAAACAAAGCTTAATAATGCCAAAGATGCTGCTAGAAATGCTGTAATAGCGGCTTATTCAAATTATCACAGTGAGGACTATTTGGAAGATGATTTCATTAGACTTACTCAGGCTAAAGAGAATGGGATAACATCAATTAATAATGCTGTTGATTTAGATATGATAGCAACTGCTCGTAGAGCAGCACTTGCGGCAATGGCTGCTATTCCAACAAAAGATGATGATTGGGGTGCTGAATTACCTGACTATGGAAATGTAATTGGAAAGGTAAAGATAATTGTAGAAAATGAGACCTTCCCTGGTGGGGATTTTAAAGGAACAATTATAAACGGTTGGTATAATCTATGTGAGAATGATACCATGATGACAATTATTCTAAAAGCATTAGCTGTTAATGGATATAACTGGGAAGGAACAGGTGGTAGTAATTATGGTATTACATACATTGCATCCATAAATAAAGACGATAAAACTTTAGGTGAGTTTTCAGGTGATAGAGGTTCAGGCTGGATGGGTACACTTAATGACTGGTTTGTCAATGAAGGTTTTCAGTCTTTTAGAGCCGGAGCTTCCAATAAAGATTATAGTCTGGAAAATGGGGATGAAATCAAAGTAATGTTTACCCAAAACCTTGGTAAAGATCTAGGAGGTACATGGGGAAATTCTGATACATCCTTAAAAACACTTACTATTAGTGGAGGACAGCTATCACCAACATTCAATAAAAATATTACAGAATATGGACTACTGATTGATGGTGATTCCAAAAATATAATGATTACACCAACAGCCTATAATAAAAATTACTTGGTAAAGACTTTTTTAAATCAGTATAATACAAGTTCGGCATATTACAAACGTACCGAAACCGTATCTGTAAAAAATGGTGATATCATTTATATAGGTATAGGTGAGAATTCATGGCCTTCCATGAACAAGCAAGGCGAAGAAGCAAGAGAGTATGATGCAACAAAATATACTCTAAGGGTATATAACAGTAAAGCAGATTATGTAGATAAGCTAATTGAAGGATTACCTTCAGAAAATAAAATAAAACTATCTAATTATAAGAGTTATGAGGAAGCAGTTAAGGCAGCTAGAAATAACTATAACAAATTGTCATCAAATGATAAAAAGAAAGTAGTTAATCTAAGTAAATTAATTGATGCAGAAAATAAGTTATTATTCTATGGAGAGATTGATAATGTTAAAATGCTTCTTAAAAAAATACCACTAGCGGGTAGAGTAAAATTAAGGCATAAATCAGAAGTGATGGCAGCTGCTACTGCATATAAGAAACTGTCATCAGAACAAAAATTGTACATAACTGTTGCAGATGTAGCCAACTATAATGCAGCTATTGAACGATTGAAAGAACTTGGCGCCTTTGATTCAGATAATGCATCACCTTCTGTAATAATGGGTAATACCGAAGAGCCAGAAGAAGATAAAAAGGAATTTATTAAATTAAAACCTAAGGTTAGTATTTCAGGTAATACGGCAACATTAACTATAACTGGCAGTCAAGCAAAAAATGCAATAGAGGACATTAAGAAGAATCAAGCTGGAGAATTGATTATTGAGTCAGTAATTAAAAAAGATGTAGATAAAGTAGTCGTTAAACTGTCAAAATCTATAATTAAGGATTTGGCTAAGAATACAGACGCTGGATTAACAGCTAAATCACATATTGCCGAAATAAATATCTCTAATAAAGCGTTAAGTTCAATAATAGAATCAAGTGGTTCTAATGTAAGTATAATAGTAGAGGAGACGGATAAAGAACAGTTATCTAGTAGAAATAAAGAATTAGTTGGTGATAAGCCTATATATAACTTATATATTAAAGTAGATAATAAAATAATCACTAAGTTTGTAGGTGATGTCACAGTATCTTTACCTTATATACCTAAGGAGGATGAAGATACTAATAAACTCTCAGTTTATTATATTACTGATAACAATAAGGTGGCTAAAATGACAGGAGCTTACTATGATGATGAAAGTGAAAGTATGATATTCAAGACAGATCATTTTTCCACATTTGCTATAGTTTATGATAAAGACAAGATAACTATTAAAGATGTATTTTCTACTGATTGGTATTATAATTCAGTATTATATGTAGTAGAACATGGGTTATTAGATGATATATCAAACAATATGTTCAGACCTAATGAAAATATGTCTCGTGGAACATTTGTAAATGTAATCTATAAAATGGCTGGCAATCTACAGGTAACAGGTGAAAACTTATTCAAAGATGTAAAAATTGGTTCAACCTACTATGATCCTGTGGTATGGGCGACTTATAGTAAAATCATAAATGGTTATTCAGATGAGTTTTTTGGAACAAATGATAATATAACTCGTGAGCAGATAGCGACTATGATGTATCGTTATGCAAAATTAAAAGATTATAAAACTACTTCAACTGGTGATATTTCATCTTATACTGATAGTCATATGATATCAGAGTGGGCAGTGCATTCAATGAAGTGGGCAGTTAGTAATAAAATTATTAGTGGTTCATCTAAGAATATGCTTATACCACAAGGCACAGCAACTAGAGGCGAGGTAGCTTCCATGCTTAAGAGATTCATGGAAAACATAGTAGAATAATCATAATAATAGTGTTTGGAATATGGGTGACAGCGTTAATTATACGTTGTCCCTCTATTTCACTTTGTAAATATGTGTATAAGGAGGAATAATAATTATGAAATTACTTAGAAAAGGTATAAGTGCTTTACTAATATTTACTATGTTGTTAAGCTTTAATTCTTATGTTTTCGCCACAAGTACAAGTGAACTTGATGCTGCTATTACAGATACGGGAAAATATATCTACAAAACAGTAAAATCACCACAAGTAGGTTCTATTGGTGGTGAATGGGCTGTATTAGGACTTGCAAGAAGTAGTTATGAAATACCAGATAAATACTATAAAAATTATTATAAGACTGTGGAAAATTATGTGAAAGGTTGTAAAGGAGTCTTACATAAGAAAAAATACACTGAATATTCAAGGCTCATTGTTGCCCTTACTTCTATAGGTAAGGACCCTTCAGATGTAGGAGGATATAATCTTCTAACAGCTCTTGGTGATTATGATAAAACTATATGGCAAGGAATGAACGGACCTATCTGGGCACTTATAGCTCTTGATAGTGGTAATTACCCGATGCCTCGAAATAAAGAAGCCAAGGTACAAGCAACAAGAGATATGTATATTAATAGAATTCTAGAATGTCAATTAGCTGATGGTGGCTGGTCGCTATTCGGTGGAACTACATCCCAAAGTATTGGTGACAGTGTTTCAGACCCCGATATAACAGGTATGGCACTTCAAGCACTTGCAAAATACCAGTACAAATCAGAGGTGAAAAGAGCATGTGAAGAGGCTCTTACGTGTATGTCAAAAATACAAAACAGCCAAGGAGGTTTTTCAAGCTGGGGTACAGCTAATTCCGAAAGTTGTGTTCAGATGTTGGTTGCTCTATGTGAGTTAGGAATTTCTGTAGACGATAAACGATTTGTAAAGAACGGCAATACAATGCTTGATAACCTTATGACTTTCTATAAAAAGGGTAATGGATTTCTCCATACTAAAAATGGAAGTGGTTCTAACCAAATGGCAACTGAACAAGGTTTTTATGGACTTATCGCAGTACAAAGAGCATTAAAAGGGAAAGAAAGTCTTTATCGTATGAGAAATAAACTTGATATAGGAGAAATAAGTAGTACAGCTAATAGTGTAGGACTTGAAGATAAACATAAGGATATAAAAAAACTTAAGATAACTAGGATGGGGAAGACTTTCATAGATATCAAAGGGCATGAGAACCAATCAGCTATAGAAGCACTTGCATCAAGAGAAATTATTAATGGAAAGACTAAAGATTTGTTTGAACCAGATGCAACCATGACACGAGGAGAATTTGCTTCAATCATTGTTAAAGCATTAGGGCTTAAACCAAAAGCAATAGATGAATTTATAGATGTAAAAAAAGATAAGTGGTATGCAGGTTACATAGGAACTGCTAATACATATGGCATAATTTCTGGAAAGTCATCTACAACCTATGCTCCAAATGCCATTATTACAAGAGAAGAAGCTGCTGTGGTAGTAACAAGAGCAGCAAAACTCTGTGGTATGGATACACAGTATAATACTATGGCAGCAAGAGATATCCTGTCTCAGTTTATTGACTATGTAAAAGTTAACAAATGGGCGAGACAATCATTAGCTTTTTGCTATGATAAAGAAATACTAGATTCTGCTGCAATGGAAATATTACCTAAAGAACCAATCAAACGTTGTGAAATAGCTAGGATGATATATAACATGTTATATAATGCTAGGCTCCTATAGGGAGGGTATTAAGAATGAAGTTAAACAAAACTAAAGTAATTGTATTTTTTATAATTATTGCTGTACTTGCTATCTCTTTTTGGTGGGGGGGAAATGCCCCTGGTTTACAAGGATGGAATGTATCTACTGATAATTCCAAAGAATTGGAATCACGTCCTGGTGGTTTAAAAGGTTCTTTGACAGCAGAGGAAAAAATAAGTCTTGTAGAAGAATTAACTAATTGTTCTTCTCCAGGAGTTGAAAAAGGTGATACTGATTATTCTGTTTCCTTAGGAATGAAGATTGATGAGGATACAGGCAAAGATAAATATCTTACAGATCCTGTACCTGAAGGAAAACCTGTACCTATAGAACCGCAAAACGTAGAAATAACTGATAAGGAGCTTACCTGCACAATGTCAGTACGCTGTGATACTATATTAAATAATATCAATTGGCTTGATAGGGAAAAGGTTGAACTTGTACCAGAGGATGGAATAATTTTTCAACAGGAAAATGTCACTTTCTATGAAGGAGAAAGTGTTTTTAATGTATTAATCAGAGAGATGAAGAAGAACAAGATACACATGGAGTTCGTTAATACTCCTATGTATAATAGTGCTTATGTTGAAGGTATAAACAATCTTTATGAATTTGATTGTGGTGAATTATCAGGGTGGATGTATAAAGTCAATGATTGGTTTCCAAACTATGGCTGCAGTCGCTATCAGTTAAAAGAGGGAGATGTAATAGAATGGGTATATACTTGTAATCTAGGAGTAGATGTAGGTGGATATTTAGCGTTGGGAGCAGATTCATGAGGAGTGCTTTTGAAGGATATCATCCTATTGTAAATTTTGCCTACTTTACCTTTGTATTTATCTATTCAATGATTTTTATGCATCCTCTTTGTCTTGCCATTTCATTGGGATGCGGATTTTCATATTCAGTGACACTTATAGGAAAAAAAGCTATACGTTTTAATCTACTATATCTTTTACCTATGATGATAATAGCTGCGTTGATTAATCCAGCATTCAACCATGAGGGCGTGACTATACTTACTTATCTAGACAGTGGGAACCCTCTTACACTAGAATCAATTACATTTGGTATCGCCGCATCTGTTATGCTTGCATCTGTAGTTTGCTGGTTCAGTTGTTATAATGTTATTATGACATCTGACAAGTTCATATATTTGTTTGGTAGAGTAATACCCGCATTATCTCTTGTTTTATCCATGGTACTTAGATTTGTACCTAGATTTAAGGCACAGCTTAAGATAATATCTAACGGACAAAAATGTATAGGAAGAGATATATCAAAAGGTAATATCATCAATAGAGCTAAATATGGAATAAAAATTTTATCAATCATGATTACTTGGGCATTGGAGAATGCTATTGAAACAGCCGACTCCATGAAAACACGTGGTTATGGACTTAATGGAAGAACAGCTTTTTCCATCTATTATTTTGATAGGAGAGATAAAAAAGCGTTGATTATTATTGGTGGAACAGGGGTATATGTGCTTATAGGTTCTTTACTTGGTGGAGTTTATTTTCGGTATTTTCCAAGTATGAAGAGTGTAGATATAACACCTTATTCTATAAGTGTTTTTACAGCTTATCTAATACTCTGTATATCACCAATAGTAATAGAAAGTTGGGAGAATAGAAGATGGAAGTTATTACAATCAAAGATTTAACCTTTACATATCCAAGAGTAAGTAATCCAGCATTAAATGATATTAATCTTTCAATAAAACAAGGTGAATTTATAACTATATGCGGTAAATCAGGATGTGGTAAGACTACTTTGCTTAGACATCTAAGATCTACTCTTATGCCATGTGGTACAAGCGAAGGTGAGGTTTATTACGAAAACACACCACTTGATAATCTCTCTCAAAGACAGCAGACAGAGAGAATAGGTTTTGTAAGGCAATCACCAGATAATCAGATTGTTACTGATAAGGTGTGGCATGAACTTGCTTTTGGACTAGAGAGTCTTGGTTATAGAACACCTGAAATAAGAGGAAGAGTATCAGAAATGGCATCTTTTTTTGGTATACAGACTTGGTTTCATAAAAAGGTGACAGAGCTCTCAGGTGGGCAAAAACAGTTACTTAATTTAGCTTCTGTCATGGTTATGCAGCCATCTGTAATTATACTAGACGAACCTACTAGTCAGCTTGACCCTATAGCTGCAACAGATTTCTTAGAAACCATAAAAAAGATTAACCGAGAATTAGGAACTACTGTAATACTTACAGAACATCGTTTAGAAGATGCACTTCCAATCTCAGACCGTGTGATTGTCATGGATAATGGTAGTGTTATTGTGGATGATACTCCAAAAATGGCAGGGAAGAAACTAAAAGAGTTGAATCACGATATGTTTATTGCTATGCCTACACCTATGAAAATCTATGCAGAAATAAACAATGATTTGGCATGTCCTATTACCGTACGTGATGGACGAAACTGGATTAATGAATATGCAAAGAACCACATAATAGATGAAAATATAATAGTTAAAGATAATATCAATGATAATAAAAACTATATCATAAAAATGGATGAGGTTTGGTTTCGCTATGAAAAAGAACTGCCAGATATAATAAAAGGGTTGTCCATTAACATATGCGAAGGCGAACTTTTTGCAATAGTAGGTGGAAATGGTACAGGTAAAACTACTACCCTATCTATCATAAATGGAATATTAGAGCCTTATAGAGGTACTGTAAAAATATATAAGGATTCAATTATAAATAATAAAAAGGAAGCACGTTCATTTAATTTTATTGGAGTCCTTCCACAAAATCCTCAGTCATTATTTGTCAAGAAAACTGTAGAACTGGATTTATATGAAATGCTTTCAGGAAGAAAAATTCCAAAAGAAGAACAAAAAAATATGGTAGATACTGTATCAGAGTTATGTGAGCTGAAAAGTCTTTTACATATGCATCCATATGATTTATCAGGGGGAGAACAACAAAGAGCAACTCTGGCAAAAGTATTACTTCTGAGACCTAAGATTCTATTGCTTGATGAACCAACCAAGGGTCTTGATGGGCATTTCAAGGTAAAATTTGCAGATATACTTAAGAAATTACAAGGAGACGGTATAACAATAGTTATGGTATCCCATGATATTGAATTTTGTGCAGGATATGCCAGTCGCTGTGCCATGTTTTTTGATGGACGAATTACAAGTATTGATACACCAAGAGCTTTTTTTTGCGGTAAGAATTTTTACACTACTGCCGCTAATCGTATGTCAAGAACGATTCTACCAAAAGCAATTCTTGTAGAAGATGTTATTCTAGCCTGTGGCGGTAAAATACACACTAATGATTCATCAAGCATAAGAGATGAAATTATGTGTTCAAAGGTAAATGATGAAGTATCTAGTCATAATCAAGAAACTAAAATAACTAAATTTGACAGAAATAAATATAAGTCCATATGTAAAATAACACCCAAACGTATAACAATAGCCGTTGTAGGGTTAACAGCATTTATATTAACCACTATTTTCCTATGGAATAAATATAATGATTGGAAAAACTATCTAGTTCAATTTCTACTAGTTTCTGAACTTGCAATAACCCTTACAGCTATAATCCCAGGAAAAGACCTAGATGCTCCTGATTTCTCTATACAGGATACAAAAGGAAAACGAAAATTAACAAAAAGAACTATTATAGCTATGGTTATGGTACTTATAGCAGTACCTCTAACCATATATTGCGGTGTGTTTTTCTTAGGAGACAGAAAATATTACTTTATAAGCCTAGTGATATTATTAGAAACAATGCTGCCATTTTTATTCGTATTTGAGAGCAAAAAACCTAAAGCAAGAGAAATCATTATCATTGCTGTCCTTTGTGCTATTGGTGTAGCTGGCAGAGCTGCATTTTTTATGCTTCCTCAGTTTAAACCAGTCATAGCTATAGTTATTATATCTGGTGTATGCTTTGGCGGTGAAACAGGTTTTCTGGTAGGAGCTGTTACAGCGTTTGCCTCAAATATGATGTTCGGTCAAGGAACATGGACACCTTGGCAGATGTTTGCCTTTGGCATAGCAGGATTCCTCGCAGGAATATTATTCCGTAAAGGACTCCTAAGAAAAAGACGTAACTCACTATGTATATTTGGAGCACTCACTACGTTTTTTGTCTGCGGGTTTATATTAGATACCGGCTCAGCACTAATGTGGCAAGCAAAACCCACTATAAAAAGCATGATGACTTATTATACAACAGGTATTCCCTTCAACATTATTCATGCCACAGCAACCTCTTTCTTTCTATGGTTTGCATCAGAACCAATGATTGAGAAATTAGACCGAATAAAAATAAAATATGGACTTATCAATTGAAAATTTAAATACTGGTCTTTATGGTTTCACATAACGACCTCTGAATAGCCAATAGTTGGTGTACAACAGAAGAAAAAGTATTTTGCAAAAACCACGTCAGAACAAAACACTTTTTCTGACTTGCATTAGAAACTCAAGAATATCCTCTTATTTGATATATACTAACTAATATGATAATATTATTCCATCTTGAACAACATGTTCTGGTTTTTCAGATTCTATGTAGTGGAGTAGGAATAATACTTATTATACCAGTGACAGCTTTGATAACTTCCTAGATTTTATTTAACGATAAATAAGTAAGAATGAAAAGAACGAAAGTCTTTGATTCCTAATTAGAATTAAGGACTTTTTTTATTGTATTTATATAAAATAAAATGAAGTTTACTATTGACTTTAACCTTAGGGAAAGGTATAGACTTTTACAAGTAATAAATGAAAGGAGGAAATATATGTGGATAATATTATACTATCAGTAAATGGCTTAACTAAGAATTATAAAAATATCTGTGCTATAAAAAATTTAACTTTATCAGTAGAGAGAGGAAAGATTTTTGGACTCCTTGGTCCAAATGGTGCAGGAAAATCAACAACTATTGAGTGCATACTGAGAACAAAAAAGTATAATAAAGGTAGTGTTGAAATCTTAGGAATGAATATGGAAGAATCAAAAAAAGAAATATGTAAAGAAATAGGTGTTCAGTTTCAAGCTGATTTTTTCCCAGATCGAATCAAAGTTGGAGAAATGTGTGAAATGATGGCCTCTCTTTACAAGGAAACAGTTAATTGGAAATCTTTGCTTGGTAAATTTGGACTTGGTGATAAGATAAAGCAAGATATATCAAAGCTATCAGGTGGAGAAAGACAAAAATTATCTGTCTTCATTGCTCTAATTAATCAACCGAAACTTGTTTTTCTAGATGAATTGACAACGGGATTAGATCCAAGAGCTAGAAGAGAAGTATGGAGATTACTGAAAAATTTGCAAAAAGAAGGGTTAACTATTTTTCTTACATCTCATTATATGGATGAAGTAGAAGCGTTATGTGATGAAGTATTAATAATTAATAATGGACAAAGTGTAATAGTTGGGACTCCAGATGGAATAGTTGAAAAATCAGGAATGACAAACCTTGAAGAAGCATATCTGTATTACATTGGAGAGGAGAATGAATATGAAAGCATTTAGAACTTTTCTTACGACAGAGTTAAAATTAGCAATTAGAGAATTTTCTGGAATATTTTTTGCTATAATTCTACCTGTGGGAATTATGTTGTTAATTGGAACTTTATATGGCAATAAAACTGTTGCTGAGAACTCTAATATAACCTTAATTCAACAAGTTGTACCAGCTGTTCTCACAATAGGAATATGCGCTTCTGGCTTAATGGGGATTCCTATTACTGTATCAGGTTATAGAGAAAAGAAAATACTGAAAAGATTTCAAATAACACCAACTACACCTTTACTTCTACTAGGGGTACAATTTACGGCAAATCTAATTATTGCGTTGGTATCATCAACACTTGTACTAATTACTGGTATAGTTGTTTTTGGATATCATATGGTAGGAAATTTCTTTTACTTTCTATTAATGTATTTAGTGATTACTTTTGCCATATATTCATTAGGGATTTTTATTGCTAGTGTATCTAATTCAGTTAAGACTGCAAATTTACTATGTAATCTAATTTATTTCCCCATGCTTTTTCTATCAGGTGCAACAATTCCATATGAAATTATGCCAAAAGCATTGAAAAGTATTTCAAATGTTATGCCGTTGACACAAGGAATCAAAGTATTAAAAGGTGTATCATTAGGTAATCCAGTATCAGATTATTTGGGTAAGATTACATTCTTGTTTATTGTGGGGGTAATATGTATTATTATATCTATAAAGACATTTCGTTATGATTATAGATAATAGTATAATAATTGGATGGTTATTTAGAAGAGGTGAGTTAAATGTATCAGATTGGATTATTTTCTAAGATGAATCATATTACAACGAAAACGTTACGTCACTATGATGAAATTGGATTGTTAAAACCTGCTTATATTGATGATTTTACTGGGTACCGCTATTATTCAAGTGAGCAATTACCCAGATTGAATAAGATATTTGCTCTAAAACAAATAGGTATAAGTTTATCTGAAATTATGGAGATTATAGATGAAACAAAGGGTGTTGAGGTTTTTCTAAAACTCAAAGAAAAGGAATTGGAAAATAAAATAAGGAAAGAACGGGAAATGTTGCTTAACATAAGAAATTATCAGAAAAGAATAAGAGGTGAATTGGTCATGAAGTACGATCCAGTAATAAAGTCATTGCCAGAGGTAATTGTTGCATCCATGCGTATCGTTGCGCCAAGCTATGATTATTATTTTAAAATAATACCTGAGATGGGTAAGGAAATGGAAAGATTAGGAGCAGTATGTGCTATGCCTGAATATTGTTTCAATCTATATCATGATGGAGAGTACAAGGAAAGTAACATAGATGTGGAAGTGTGTGAGACAGTTGAAGATTTTTGCAAGGATTCTGATATACTGAAATTCAAAAAAATCAATGCTGTGGAAAATGCAATATGCGTTTTACACAAAGGTCCTTACTTATATTTACGTGAAATATATAACTATGCATATGAATGGATTAAAGATAATGGATACGAGCCAATTGGACTTCCTAGGGAATCTTACATTGATGGTAAATGGAATAAGGATGATGAAAATGAATGGCTTACAGAAATTCAGATTCCAATAAATAGAGTTCAAATGAATAATGACAACTAAATAATTAAATATTATTGACAGGTGTAAATTGATACAGTATAATAAAAATATATAAAATAATTATGAATCAGGTGAATGGGCTATGAAAAAACTTAAACGTGTAACTAGTATGGATGTTGCCAAAGAAGCTGGAGTATCAAGAGCAACAGTTTCTTACATCTTAAATGATGTTCAAGGAGTCAGCATAAAGGAGACGACAAAAAAGAAAGTTATACAGGCAGCAAAAAAGTTAGGCTATTACCCTGATTCTATGGCAGTAGCACTAAAAACCAATAAGGCGATGTCTATAGGTATTGTTTCCAAGAGAAATATATCTGAACAAAGGTATATCAAATTCTTGGATGGTGTTAAATCTGCCATAGGTGATAACTATAGCATTATATTATGTTCAGACCATGTAGATAATTTTGGATATCCAGAGTATTATAGTTACTATAAACGTAAAAAAATAGATGGTATCCTTTTCTTATCATTTCAAGAACATCTAGCAGAAGAGAAAATAGATGATTATTTACATATGTCCGTAGAAGAAAATATACCTATAGTATTTGCTGATTATCATTTAAATAATCAGATGGTAAATTGTGTAGATATTAATTACTATCATGGTGCATATATGGCAGCAAGCTATTTGATAAAAAATGGGCAAAAAGAGATAATTTATTTGACACCTGATTTTGATACAGAACAAGAGCAACAACGTAGAAAAGGGGTAGAAGATGCTGTCAATGAGCATAAGGGAATTAAATTAATTAAAACCCCTATTTCAACAGATAATGATAAAGAAATTGAGGCAGTCATTAAGATTCTAAGTAAAAAAGATGAATATTCTGCAATAATAACTTCTTGGAGTAAAATGGCATATACAGTATTGTATCAGGCTCAACAGCTTAATATAAGTATCCCTGATGAAATATCAGTTATTGCACTTGCAGGTTCTAATTTTGATGTTTATACGTATCCAAGACTAACTACATGCAATCTGCCTTTATTTGAATTGGGTCAAAAAAGTGCGGAAAGATTAATGAATATGTTAACAGATGCAAATACGTTGCCGCTTAATATTACGTTACCTTGTAAACTGAAGGAAAGAGATTCTACTAAAGGCATATAATTTTTTTAGTTAATAACTTACACGTGTAAATAAGTGTAAGTAAAATATAAATGGAGGTATTCATAATGAAAAAAGTTAAAATAGGTATTGTAGGAACAGGATATACCATTGGTATAGCAAAACAACATGTCAAGGCTTATAATGCAAATGAAAAATGTGAACTTGTAGCTTTGTTCGACAAAGTTGAAGGAAGAGCACAGGACTGGGCAAAAAAGCAGGAGCTTAAGAATATCACTATATGTAAAACATATGAAGAAATGCTTGATATGGTAGATGCAGTAAGTATTTGTACATCTAACGATGCTCATGGAGAGTTATCCATTAAAGCTTTGGAATCAGGGGTTCATGTGCTTTGCGAGAAACCAATGAGTTCTGAAATCAGCTATGCAAGAGAGATGGTGGAATGTGCCAAAAAACATCCTGAATTGGTAAATATGATAGGTTTCTGTTATAGAGGTATTCCAGCAATAAAATTTATGAAATCTATAATAGACCAAGGGAAATTGGGAAAAATATATGGTTTCAGACAATGTCTTGGTGGAGGAAGAATTGCTAATAAGACAGGTGTAATGCTTGAGTGGAGAATGCAGAAGAAATATTCTGGTACAGGAGCTTTAGCTGATTTTGGATCTCATATGATTGACATAGTAGATTATTTATTGAAAGATACAGAAGGTCCAGTAAAAGAAGTAACAGCTATTTCAACAATTTCTATCCCGGAAAGAAAGAAAATTGATGAAGAAGGTATGGGAGCAGTAACCAACGATGATACAACCATTTTTACTGCTAAGCTTAATAATGGTGCAATTGGAACTTTCTATTCAAGCAGATTAGGCACTAGGGGGCATGTCCTTGAAATAATTGGAGAAGGAGGTATGCTCATCTATGAACATGAAGATAATGAATTGATAGTTAACTTGAAGGAAAAAGATGGGGGTTACAATGGTAAAAAAGAAGAAGTTGTAGCTGTTCCAGATGAGTTCTTAGAAGAATCCAAGTTCCATGAAGAGATAAATGAATTTATCGATAATATTATAAATAATAAACAGTCTGAAAGAGATTTTGCTAGAGGACTTTACATTCAGGAATTATTAGAAGCATTAAAAGAATCAGCTGATAACAAAAAAACAGTTATCCTTGACTAATAGAAAGGAGAATTATTATGAAAGTAGGATTAATCACTAATAGCTTGGCTTGGGCTGGAATGAAAGATTTAAAAGAAATAAGTAATTGGGCTTGTGATAATGGATTTAAGGATCTGGAAGTTGGGCCAACTATTGAACTTGATGAAAAGATCTTTTCAGATATAAAAGAAGAAGGGAAAATTGATATATCTGCCTTAATCTACTGTAGAAATTTTCTTGACGAAGAGAATAATATAGGTGATGAGCATAAGAAACAATTGATTAGACGTATAGAATTTGCAGGAAAACTAGGGATCGAGAAAGTAATATGCTCAACAGGGGTTACCAAGGATGCCTACTATGGTGCAAGATTCAATCCTGAAAAAAGTGTAGAAGCTGTTACAGAATGGTTAAAAGAACTAGCAGAATACGCAGAAAGAAATAACGTAAAAATAGCAATAGAGAACTGCCCAATGATGGGTAACATAGCTATATCACCATATATGTGGGATATACTATTTGATAAAGTTGATTCAGATAAAATAGGATTAGCATTTGATCCATCACATATGATTTGGCAGTTTATGAGTCCTTATGAGAACATAATCAAATATAGAAGTAAGATATTCCATTTTCATGGAAAAGATACAGAAATACTATATGATAATCTTAAAAAAGTTGGTATCCTACATAATATTACTGAAGAAACCAATTTCTTTGAACATCAGTGGTGGAGACATCGTCTAGTTGGTCTTGGAGATATTGATTGGAATAAAATTGTAGCTAATCTATATGAAATAGATTATGAAGGTACAATAAGTATTGAACATGAGGACCCAGTTTGGGAAGGAACTCTTGATAAAGTTGAAAAAGGATTAATACGAGCTAAGAATCATATTGAAAGATTCATTGAAGGTTAATTAAGGAGGAAAGTCATATGAAATTAGGTTGTCATGCTGTATTATTCAAAGAAAAAATAAAAGAAGACACAGAAAATACAATAAAGTTATTATCAAGTACAGGTTTTAAAGGGTCAGAAATCGGATCAAGATTTTTTGGAACTGACGATAAAAAGTATTTACTTAATATATTAGATAGATATAACTATCAAGTAACTGGTATGCATATTGGTTCACCATTAGAAGAATGGGATATTAATAGTGAAGAGACAACTAATAAAATACTTAAGGTAGCTGAGTTTGTTAAAGATATGCCTAATAAAAATGTAATCATGTCAACAAAAAGATTTTCAGGTACAGAAGAACAGCTTATAAAAGCGGCTAAAAATATTAACAATGCAGCAATAAAATGCCAAGAGATGGGAGTAAAATTAAATCTCCATAATCATATTTGGGAATTTGAAAATGATGGATACATTTTTAAAAATTTAGTAGAATACGCTCCTAATCTGAATCTTGGTCTGGATCTAGGATGGGTCTATGCTTCTGGATTTAATCCAATAGAAGTTGTAGAGAATCATGCTAACAGAATAAGTTATGTTCATCTAAGGGATATTAATGAAAACAATGAATTTGTTGATTTGGGAGAAGGAATAATTGATTTTAATAAATTGTTGAAAGTACTTAGAAATACATTAGGTGAAGATGGCTGGGCTGTAGTTGAATACGAACATGGGGAACAGGACATTAATAGATATATAAGAGCTTACAATTTTTTAGAAAAACAAATGTAATATAATATAAAGGGTGATTTTATGGGTAAATTGAAAATTGCAATTATAGGCTGTGGAAGAATATCAGTTGTCTATAAAGAAGCATTCAAAAACTTAAGTGACAGGATTGAAGTTAGATTTGCAGTTGATAAAGTATTAGATAGAGCTGAAAGTTTTGCAAAAGAATTTGAACAATGCTCTTTTTCTGATAGAATAGAAGACCTCCTTGAAGAAGATCTTGATGTTGTTCATATATGTACTCCTCATTTCTTGCATAAGGAACAGATAATTAAATGTCTAGATAAAGGAATCCACGTTCTTACAGAAAAACCTTTAGCGATAACACTACAAGATGCAGATGCCATAATAGAAGCTGCAAATAGTTCAGGAAAAAAATTCGGAGTTATATTCCAAAACAGATATATTGAAGGTGTTGTCAAGGCTAAAAAGTTAATAGACAGCGGGGAAATGGGTAAAGTATTAGGAGCTTGGTCATCACTTACATGGTGGCGTCCACCTTCTTACTATGAATGTGATTGGAAAGGAAGCTGGGAAAAAGAAGGCGGCGGTGTTTTGATAGACCAAGCCATTCATAGTATTGATTTAGTGCAACACTTGGTTGGTAGCAAAGTTAAATGGATTAAAGGTCAGATAGATAACAGAGTGTTGAAGAGTGTTGAAGTAGAGGATGTTGCAAGTGCAGCCATAGGTTTTGAAAATGGTTGTATATATTCACTCTTTGCTACTAACTATTATACGAAGAGTTCTCCTATTCAAATTGAGATAATGTGTGAAAACGGAATCATCAATATAAAAGGATTTGATGTTACTATAGAAAAAGATGGTGAAACAACTACTATAGAGCACAATGATAAAATTGAGTCAGGTGGACAAGGTTATTGGGGTATATATCATTATTATCAAATAAAGGAGTTTTATGATAATGTTATAGAAGATACACCTGTCAAGGTCACAGGATACGAAGGTAAGAAAGCTCTTGAAATTGTATTAGGTGTTTATGAATCTGCTAAAAAGTCTATAAAATTGGAAATCAATAATTAATAAATAAAAGCT
>NZ_BTPU01000034.1:0-32739 GCF_036985595.1 Vallitalea maricola
TTGCAATACGAAGTAGATAGTAGATTGATATGTTGTATGTTAGCAGCTTCTATTGGAATTTATATGTTATACGGCATTGAGGATTTTATTTTATATAGCATGCTGATAATACTGCCTGCTTTTATCATTAGTTATATAGTAAAAAAGGAAATAGCTTTTTCAAAGGCTTTATCATTTACAAGTTTATTAATGTTTGTATGTTTTTTAGGTGCTATAATTTCATTGAAATATATCTGTAAGATTGATGTTATAGAAGGGTATTTTAATATTATAGATGCATTGGAAATTGAATTCACTAATATATATAGCGGATTTTTTAAAGCTAACACTAATTCAATACAAGAATATTCCATTGCTATGGGAACATTTAAGAATACTTTTCATTTCATGAAGTATTATTATCCTGCTTTATTATATCTATTATGTTTAGGTATATCGTTTATATCTATTTTGTGTATTAGAGTAATTGCTATTAAAACAAAGCTCTATAATCATGGATTAGGAAATATATTAGGCTTGAAAGTTTCTAGAAGCATGATTGTATTTTTATTAATCGCTGTTTGTACCAAAGCTTTTAATTTAACCAGCAACAGTTATTTACTTATAGCTATTAATAATATATTAGTTATTTTAACAGTAATGTTATTTTTGTTGGGGATTTTATTTGAAGTATCAGTAATTAAGAGAGTTAGGAATGCTGGAAGAAGAAGTCTACTAATATTAGTTTCTATCTTTTGTCTTGTCTTTTTCCAAGCTTATTTTGTAGTAGCAGGTTTTATAGATAGTGTTTTCCAGATTAGAGTTAAATTAAATAATGCATAATAAGCATTAAAATTCTAAAATAGGAAGATAATAATATGGAACTTCTTTAAATCTTAAAGGAGAAGATTATATGAATAAGAAAATTCAAATGAATAAACAAATAGAAAGTTATTTTAGGTGGCCTTTAATATATCTTGCCTTTCTATTTATATTGACCTTAATATTATTTTATATCAATATTACTGCAGGTATCATTTCACTGGCATTTTTATTAGTTGCTGTAGCTGTAAGTTTTTTTATTGGAGTTGTTTCCAAAAGACACTTAATGAGCGAGGTAATAAATTATGCTCTTACTTTTGGTACTTTACAGAAGAACTTTCTGCAAAAATTTCAGATACCTTATATTCTGTTAGATATTGATGGAAGAATACGATGGTTCAATGAAGAATTTGAGACAATGATAGGTGAAAAAAAGATTCTGGACAAAAATATCAATGCACTTATACCTCACCTTAATTCTACTATCTTGCCTGTTGAAGATGATACGGTTTTTGAAAAAGAGATATCTTTAGATGATAAAATATATAGAGTGATAATCCGCAGTCTTGAAATAGATGACGATAATACTTTGGATGCATATGATAGAATGAGTGATAGTGGTATTATCTATGCAACATATTTTTTTGATATAACTAATGAAAAAGAGTTGCAAACAAAAAATGATGACCAAAAAACCGTTGTTGGCCTTTTGTATATTGATAATTACGAAGAGGCTTTTCAAAGTATCGAAGATGTTAGAAGACCACTATTAGTTGCACTTATCGATAGGAATATAAACAAGTTCGCTAAAAAAATAGATGGTGTTGTTCGTAAATTTGAAAAAGACAAGTACATGATAATATTTCAAAAGAAATATCTAAGAGATTTACATGAAGACAAGTTCGCCATATTAGATGTTATCAGAGAAATTAATATTGGTAATGAGTTACCGGTTACGTTAAGTATGGGGCTTGGAGTTAATGATTATTCTTATATTCAGTCAATGGATTTTGCAAGAGTTGCTATTGATTTAGCTCTTGGTAGAGGTGGAGACCAGGCTGTTATAAAAGAAAGTGATAAATTCCTATTCTACGGAGGTAAAACACGTGGGGTAGAAAAAAGTGCAAGAGTAAAAGCTAGAATCAAAGCTTATGCATTTAGAGAGCTTATAGAAGATTGTGATAAAGTTATTGTCATGGGACATAAAGTTCAAGATTTAGATTCATTAGGTGCTGCTATAGGTATTTATAGCTGTGCGAGATTATTGGATAAGACTGTTCATATTGTTCTTAATGAAATTACTTCAGCTGTTAGACCTTTGTACGATCGCTTTATTGAAGATGATAATTATGGTGAAGACCTTTTTATAGATAATGTAGAAGCTGTCAATTATGCAAATGAGAATACATTACTTGTAGTTGTGGACGTCAATAGACCTAGCTATACAGAATGTGAAGAATTATTCAAATATGTTAACAATGTTGTGGTATTCGATCACCATAGAGTTGGAGCAGAGCATATTGAAAATACTGTTTTAAGTTATGTGGAACCTTATGCATCTTCCACATGTGAGATGGTGACTGAGATAATAAGATATATCTCGGATAAGGTTAAGCTTAGACCTATGGAAGCAGAGGCTTTATTTGCTGGTATTACAGTCGATACTAAGAATTTTGTAATAAAGACAGGTGTTAAGACCTTTGAAGCAGCTGCTTACCTAAGAAGAAATGGTGCAGATGTGGTTAGAGTAAGAAAGTTATTTAAAAATGATATGGAATCATATAAAGCTAGAGCAACAGCAGTTAGGGATTCAGTGATATACAGAGATAAAATGGCTATATCAATATGTCCATCAGATATTCAAAATCCAATTTTGGTTACTGCACAAGCCGCTGATGAATTACTTAATATATCTGGTATTAAGGCATCATTTGTATTAACGAATGTAGATGGTATAATATATATAAGTGCCCGTTCTTTTGATGATATCAATGTGCAGCTAATAATGGAAAAATTAGGAGGAGGAGGACACCTAAGTGTTGCTGGTGCTCAGCTTCATGATAATACTATAGATGGCGCTATAGAAATCTTAAAAGATACAATTGATGAATACTTAGAGGAAGGTGAGAAAAAATGAAAGTAATACTATTAGAAGATGTTAAAAAGGTAGGTAAAAAAGGAGATTTAGTTAATACAAGCGATGGTTATGCTAGAAACTTCTTATTTCCTAAAAAATTAGCAGTTGAAGCTACTAAGTCTTCTATTAATGATATGAAATTAAAGAAACAATCTGAAATGAGGAGACAGGAAGAATTACTTGAACAGGCTAAGGAATTGGCTAAAGAGATTAAAGGTAGTGAAGTAACAATAAAAGTGAAAGCTGGAGATGGAGGTAGAATCTTTGGTTCTGTATCAACAAAGGAAATTACAAAAGCGGCAAAAGAACAATTAAGCTTTGACATCGATAAGAAGAAAATGCAGCTTAAAGAACCAATAAAATCTCTAGGAACTCATATAATACCAATAAAATTAAACGCAAAAGTTAAGACTGAGTTAAAAGTAAAAGTTCAAGAGTTATAAAACCCAAGTGAAATTAATACAAGACCCTTATAGGGTCTTGATGTTTCATTACCTAAAAAATATATAGATGTAATTTATATTTGCTAAAGTAATTTTATATTAGTAATAAATACAAGTTTATTAATGATAACTGGACTGTTATAATTAACTTAAGTACTATATATTTGTAGTATGGACTAATAGTTTGGAGGGGATTGTGGTGGACGCAGAAATAAAAGGATTACCACCATATAGCTTAGAGGCTGAGCAATCTGTTATTGGTTCTATGATACTGGATAGAGAAGCAATAGCTACAGGTTCAGAATCCTTAATGCCTGATGATTTTTATCAACCTGATTTAAAAGTGATTTTTGAAGCGATTATTGATTTATATAATAAAAATAAAGCAGTTGACTTAGTTACACTTGAAAACAAATTAAAAGATGAAGGTGTTCTAGATCAGATAGGTGGAATTAATTATTTATCTAAATTAGCTGTAGCTGTTCCAACATCTGCTCATATCAAGAATTATGCTCAGATTGTTAAGGAAAAGGCTGTTCTTAGAAAATTAATCAAAACCAGCAGAGAAATAATTGATGAGAGCTATGATGGAAAAAATAAGTTAGAAGATGTTCTTACTGGTGCGGAAGAAAAAATCTTCAATATTATGCAAGATAGACGTACAGAAGAGTTTTCTTCTATTAAAGATTTAGTTGTACCTACTCTAAATAAAATAGAGACTATACATAAAAATCAAGGTAAGGTTACTGGTATACCTACTGGATTTATTGATCTTGACTATAAAACAGCTGGGTTACAGCCATCAGATTTGATTTTGATTGCTGCAAGACCTTCTATGGGAAAAACAGCTATTGCCCTTAATATGGCACAACACGCAGCTATTAAAGAAAATGCTGCAACAGCTATATTTAGTCTGGAGATGTCAAAAGAACAGCTTGTCAATCGTCTATTATGTTCAGAAGCTATGGTGGATGCCCAAAAGGTTAGAACTGGTGACTTGGAAGATGAAGATTGGGCAAAAATTGCAAGTGGTTCAAGTGTTTTATCTAATGCTCCAATATACATAGATGATACGCCAGGTATTACTGTTTCAGAAATGAAAGCTAAATGTAGAAAATTAAAACTAGAAAAAGGACTGGATTTAATACTGATTGACTATCTTCAGCTAATGAGTGGTAATGGTAAAACAGAATCGAGACAGCAGGAGATATCTGAAATATCACGTTCGTTAAAAGCTCTTGCCAGGGAAATGGAAGCTCCCGTTGTAGCATTATCCCAGTTAAGCCGTGCTTGTGAATCTAGAGCTGATCATAGACCTATGTTATCGGACTTAAGAGAGTCAGGAGCTATTGAGCAGGATGCTGACGTAGTTATGTTCTTGTATAGAGATGAATACTATAATCCTGAATCAGAAGCTAAGAATCAAGGTGAATTGATAATAGCTAAACAACGTAATGGTCCAACTGGAACTATTCACTTGGTATGGATGGGACAATACACGAAGTTTGCTAGTATGGAAAATAAAAATTACTAAGTATAAATAAAAAGTTGTAGATAATTATTATCTACAGCTTTTTTGTCTATTGTACTAATCATTGTAATTTTAACATATCTATAGGATTATCTATCCTTTTATTGAACCCGCTATTCCTTCTACAAAATATTTTTGCAATACTACAAATACTATTATTATAGGTATCAATGAAATAGTACCTCCGGCAGCTATACCAGTCCAATCTACAACATATTCACCTTTAAAAGCATAAAGACCTACCGCTAATGTACGAAGTCCCTCTTTACTTAGTGTTAATACAAGTGGTAATAGGAATGAGTTCCATGTCCAGATAAACTGCATAATTACTACACTACCAATAATTGGTTTAGATAAAGGAAGCATAATATTAATAAAGATCCTTAGGAAACCACATCCATCCATAATAGCTGCTTCTTCTAGTTCTTTTGGTATTTCTTTGAAGAATCCAGCAAAAAGAAGAATAAATATTATGTGGGAACCCCCTGACTCCGCTAATATTAGACCTAATCTTGTATTCATAAGACCTAAAGCTTTGATAGCTTGGTATATGGGTATAATAGTAAATCCAAGAGGAATAACCATACTTGCTAGAAAGATGAGTAAAACTGCTTTTTTACCCTTGAATTCATATCGGCCCATTACATATCCCATCATTGCACTTAGTATTAATACTAATAAAACAGTACTAACTGTGACAATGATAGAGTTAAGGAAGTAGGCTTCAAAATTGGCGTTATTCCAAGCTCTAATGAAATTATCAAAATTAAAGTTTTTTGGTATCAGGTTTAATCCTTTTGAAAATATTTCATCTTGTGTCTTAAAAGATGCACTTACCATCCAGATGAAAGGATAAATCCATACAAAAGAAACTAGTATCAATATTAAATGTGTTAAGCCTATTTTTTTGTTTTTTATTTTAGTTCGTTTCAATTTTATTCACCACCAGTTATTAGTTTTGTGTTAAGGAGCTTTTTTGTTTGATTTTCTTTTTGAAATAGTTTGCAGTAAAACCTACAATAATTATTGTTATTCCAAAGAAAATACCTGCTGCTGAAGCATATCCGATTCTTGGAAGACCCATTTCACTTGAAAACGCATATCTATAAATATAAGTGGATACAACGTCTGTAGAAAAGAAAGGACCACCATTAGTCATTGTTTTGACTATATCAAATACTTTTAGGGAACCTACTATGTTAAGTAAAGCAATAACTGCTCCAATAGGTATAATTAATGGGAAAGTAATATGTCTGAATATTTGCCTGGAGTTACATCCATCTACTTTAGCAGCTTCATATAATTCTGATGGTATACTTTGTAAGGCAGCCAACCAGTAAATCATATTTATACCAAGATTTTTCCAACCAGATATAAGAATAACGGAACCCATAGCATATTTTGGGTCACCTAACCAGTTGATTGGGTTCTTTATTAAACCAATGGACATTAATAACGAGTTAACAGGACCATCTGCACCTAAGATAAAAATCATGATGATACCAACAATAGATGCGGTTGTTACAACTGGTAAAAAGAATAATGTACGGTATACTTTTGCAAATTTTAATAGCTTATTATTTAAAACAACAGCTAATAATAATCCAATTACTAGATGAATTGGAACAACACCAAACATGAATTTGAAACTATTCCAGTAAGCAGACCAAAAATAAGGGTCTTTGGCTACTTCAATGAAGTTTTTCAATCCAACAAATTCTTTGGTTACACTTAATCCTGACCAATTCATAGTGGCGTAATAGAAACTTGAAAATATTGGCCATGCAGTGAATATTAGATATAATATTATAGTTGGAAGCATGAATATCCAACACCATTTTACATTTTTTTTATCTTTAATAGAAAATATATTTTTCCTACTATCTACTTGCTGCATTATGTTCTCTCCTTTTTGATAATATAAATGCTGCAACTATTAAGTCGCAGCATTTTATAAGCATTAATTAATAATTAGTCATTGGGTCCCAATCAAATTTAAAATCATCTTGAGTAATATTGGCTCCTTTTTCGTTAGCTGCTTTTAATGCTTTATCAAATTCTTTATTAACTTTTTCTGCTAATACTTTTAGACTGCCTTCTATATCGCTGATTGCTCCTGCTACTGTACCTTGTAATAGGTCTCCAACCGCTGGACTTACATCGTTATATTGCAAGAAGAATTGTGATGTTGCTGGATTTTCAGTTTTTGGATTTGGAGCTACTGTTGCTGTTGCTGTTGCAGCATCATAATAATCTTTTAATAATGGGTTTGTTAAATACTCATCGTTGACACCTTTAACAAGAGAGAAGAATACTCCGTCTGAAACACAATCTTTTTGGTAGTTATAATCTTTGGAATATAGTGCTTCTAACAATTTCGCAGCTTCTTCTGGATGTTCAGAAGTAGCGGATATACCCATCCATGCATTTGCTGTAGCCATTGCAACTGAACCTTGTCTACCATTATCAGAAATTACTTGTGATGCAATACCTAGGTCCAAATCAGGGTTGTTAGCATTCCAAACACCAATACACCATACACCTTGAATAATAAAACCAGCTTCTCCTGCACCAAATAACGCTCTAGCTTCAGGAGCTCTTATGCTCATTGTACTTGGATGATAACTTCCATCTTCAGCCATACCTTTAAATAATTCAAAAGTTTCTACCATAGCTTTATCAGCATAGCTTGATTCGCCAGTCAATAAGCTGACAGGTCAGAATTCTGACATTCCGCTACCACCTAGAGCAGAAAAATCATGAGCTGCTGTTTTCCATCTGTTTACTTGTTGTCCACCTTCAATTATTCCATAGAATTCACCATTACCCGCTTCAGTAATTTTTTTAGCATATTCCCTTAATTCAGAGAAAGTTTTTGGAGGTTGTTCAGGATCTAAACCTGCTTTTTTAAATAATTCTTTATTGTAGAATATGATTGAATTAGGTAATTGAAGTACTTCTGGGATGGAATATACTTTCCCATCTATTACGTTAACGCCTTCTTTGAATACCCCATCTACAAACATATTTTTGAAACTATCGCTTACTAGACCTTCTAATGGTTGGAACCAACCCTCTTTTACAACAGAACCTAAATCCATGCCACTTGGAAGTGGGAATAGATCAGGAGCATCTCCAGAGTTGATTGCTGATAAAATAGTATTTTTGTACTGATCCATTGTAAGGCAAGTATATTCAATATTAATATTAGGATTATTCTTTTTATATTCTTCAAAAAATGCTTCTTTCTGAGCTTTTGAGCTGTCACTCCAATCCATAACTTTTAAAGTTATTTTCTTATCAGTGTTAGTGGAGTCTTTATCACCTGGTTTTTCATTGTTCTCTGAGTTTTTAGAACCACAACCAGCTAATGTGACAATCATCATTGCTACTAATAAAATTGAAAGTATTTTTTTCATTTCTGTTCCTCCCATATGATTTATATATTTTTAGTCTTGTGCTTTTAAAGATGATTTATAACTGAGAATAATTTTTTATGTATATAATCTTTTCTAACTAATTACAAAATTATCATCTTTACAAGCGATGCTTCCTTGTAGTAATATAATGATATATTTTATATCATATGTAAAGTTGATGTTTTATCAGCCCTTGTCCATTAATTTTCCATTTTGAAATTGTAGGTGAAGACATGTTATATATAACGGTATTATTTTTGTGTTTGCCAAGAACCCTTTGAACATTACATCATATTTTTTGATAGGTAGTATTATAGGATGGAGTATGTCTTTATTGGGATTATTGCAATATCTAGCCAAATTGAACTTATCATATGTGATAGTTAAGTATTTCTTCTATGTTCCTTTTGGTTTATGGAATGATTTAGTGTATTCTGAAGTCAATATAATAAATGTGATAAGATTCATTAATATTGGTACATTATTATTTGTTGCATGCATGTATTTATATATGATCTACTTTATCTACGGATATAGGAAACCTAGATTAGCTTCATATATTCCATGTATACTTTTGGTTATTCAATTGATATTATATGATCCAGAGATTTATAGAGAACTGTATAAGATTACTTTGAGTCTAAACATTCTTGGTTATGATGCATTCAATTCCTTGTATAAATCATTTTATTCATTTACCAAGGTTTATAATTTGCTTATGTTAATTATACCATTGATATTTTTAATTATGGAATTTCTAAGAAGAAAAAACCTTCCTATTATAAGAGAGTATTATTTTTTTAATCTAGTAGGGTTACTTTGCATTATTACTTTTCATTTAATAACTTTTTCATGGGCGCCAGCAATATTAGTGAGCATATATCAAAGAACGACTTATTTGATATATGAACAGCCTAAGATGATACCTTCTTATATTTATTATATTTATCCATATCTAAGTGTTTTCTGCTTTACTATTATGCTTTTTGCAACGCTGAAATATAAGTCCTTGAAAAAAGTATATAGTTCAGAGCATCATAGTTAGCATAAGATTCTCAAGAAGAATAATTTTGGTATCAGGGCATTAAGTCATTCCTTAAAGAATCAATTGCTGGCTATACAATTTGAGAGTGAGATATTGATTGATGAATTAAAGGATAATACTGAGTTATTAGAAACTGCAAATACTATTAATAATATATCAAAGCAGACCATAGGGAGATTGAATGAAATGCATAAACGTATTCAGAGTCAGAGTATTATTCTTGAGCCTGCCTATATCAATGATTTTATTGATGACTTTGTTAATAATAAGGTTTCAAGTATGCCTAATGACATATCACTGAATTATAAACTAACTAGCTTGAATCCTAGAGCATTCGTTGACGAAGAACACATTGGAGAGTGCTTGAATGTAATGATTAAGAATGCCATTGAAGCTATTGAAGCTATTGAAGCTAATGATGGTGCTAGTGGAATTATAAATATCCTAACAGAAGTTATTAATGATTGGGTAATAATATCAATTCATGATAATGGTATTGGGATGGAAAAAGAAATACAAAGCAAGATTTTTGAGGCATTCTATACAACAAAAACAGGAGATAATAATTGGGGTATAGGACTTTCATATGTAAAACAGATTATTGATATCCATAATGGCAATACTGTTGTAGAGAGTTCAAAACATAAAGGTACCACCATAAAGATTATGTTGCCACTGATAATGTAAAGGTTGAAAAAATTTCAACCCAAAATTATAATTCATTTGATTTACAATTAAATTATAATCATTTACATGATTAATTTTAGAGGAGGAAAATAGATGGAGCAGGGTATTAAAGTATTAATAGTAGATGATATTCCTTCAGTATGTAAACGAATTAATAACATTTTGAAAAAAGATCCAGAAATAATTGAAATACATAAAGCACAAAATGGATATGAAGCAATCTTAAAGACTTCTTTACACAAGCCTGATGTTATTTTGATGGATATTCATATGGAAACCCATACTGCAGGTATTAAAGCTACTCATGAGATATTATTGCATTTTCCTAATATAAAAATTATTATGCTTACAGTTTATGAAGAAGATGAACTTATTTTCAGTGCATTTCAAGCAGGTGTAGTTGATTATGTTTTAAAGGATGCAAAAGCAGATGTAATTCTTTCAGCAGTAAAAGATGCCTATAGAGATTCTTCTCCTATTAGGCCCAATATCGCTAGAAAATTACGAGGTGAATTTAAAAGAATAAAAGGTAATGAAGAAAGTTTGCTTTTTTACATTAATATAGTTTCTACACTTACAAGTACTGAGTTAGAAACTCTCAAGCTGTTATGTGAGGGCAAATCAAGAAGTGAGATATGCGATATAAGGTTTGTTGAAGAATCAACAGTCAAATCTCAAATAAGAAGTATACTAAGAAAGTTTAAATCAAAAGATACAAAAGAAGTTATCAACATAATTAATAAATTAAATATCTTTACAGTGCTGAATAATATATAGTAGACAAAATATTTTATCAATAGTTCAATTCATTTTAATTATTTATTTAGCAATGATTCTATATTTTATAAATTTTAATTTACTGTTTTTTCCAAAAAAAGAATAAATAGTTAATTTATGACTATACTATATAATAAAATAAATTTTTAAGAGGTATAGAATATGAGTTTTATAAATAATGTAAATTTAGCTATGCAGAATGAAAATGTTAGTGAGTTGAATGAAGAAGAACTTTTGCTTAAGAATATTGAAATTACTAAAAGAGCTTTGGATACTGCCTATAGTAATTTTGATGTTGTTACCGCCCCAGAATTAATTGATAGTTGCATATATGAGGTTAAAGCTATGCAATTAAAATATGAGTACCTCATAAACCAAGCTAAACAAATGAATATTATTGCTAAAATACAATGATGATTTTTGTGTAATGAATATAGTAATTAGTCATGTATTATATTTATAATTATAATAGAACTCCCAGTTAAAGTTTTTTTAATTAAAATAAGAATATATGGGTATAGACAACATATAATATAATAAATGATAACTTGTTTACTTTATTACCTAAAAACAAAATATGTAAGATACCACGGATAAAAGAAATAGAGATTCATTTGGTAAAGGGGGTAGAAGGAAAACAATCAATTAATTATATGGATTTTTGTTTTATGTTTAATTATTATATTGTTTTCAATGCTTATGAAACCAGTTAAGAAATTATTATTAGTTTTAATAAGAGGCTGCATCGGTTTAGGTGCAATATATGGCTTCAATTTTATACTAAAAGGCTTAGGACTATTTGTTGGGTTGAATATAGTAAATGGTTTTGTAGTAGGCATTTTAGGAGTTCCTGGATTTCTGTTATTATATTCCCTGGCATTGGTTGATAAGTTTTTATAATAATTATAGTCACTATGGTTAAGTTAGAATATCATATGTGGCTTTTTTATTACCTATATTTAGTATGTTTATTATTATTCATATTAATAAGAATAAGGAACTAAAGTACTTAATTATGAATAGATAAAAATATAACAAAATTCAACAAAATATACGTAAATACCAAAAATATCTTTACATTTCTCTATAAATTTCATATAATATGTATTAAGGGGATGTTTTGAGGGGAAAATATATTTAATTTTAATTAATTTTATTTTAACACATCTATTATATCTTAAAACTAAATTAGATAAATAATTAAGTTATATATTTAATATATAAGTAATAATTTCTGTATGATTGTCATGGACTCTATTTATTATCATTTATATTAAAATTTAATAATAGTTTATTTGCAAGAAAGGAACAAGTAATATGATTCCTATAATGAAGTACGTTCTAGTTTGTATATTATTGATTTTCGTAATATATACGGATACAAAAAGCTATTCAGTTAAAAATTCGGTTATCCTATTCTTTGCAGCCGCTGGACTTATTGTCAATTGTGTTGAGTTAGGCGTTACAGGATTAATTAATTGGTTAATGGGAATATCATTACCTATACTAGTCTTATTTGTGTTGTTTATCCTTAGAATGTTAGGTGCTGGTGATATTAAATTGATAGGAGTCATCGGTGGACTATTGGGCTTAGATTTCTTGATGAAATCATCTGTGTATATGCTTATAGCTGTTGGAGTCATGGCACTGGTGAAAATGCTAATAGAAAGAAATCTTATAATCAGATTAAAACATTTTTTCAATTTTATACATAACATTATTATCAATAGACAGATTGGAATATATGACGAGCTTAATAAAGAAGATAAAAGTCATGTAATAAGATTATCATATGCAATAGGAGCAGGTACCATATATCAAATGCTTTTTGAGCTTAAGATATTTGGTTAATGTGGAGAAGGAGTACCAAATTATACTTGGAGTGGATGATATGATTAGATTAAATATTATTATAGCAGATTATGACAAAGGTTATTTAAATGCAATATCAAGATTTCTATCTTCGTGGAATGAAACAGAATATAATGTTATTTCTTTTACAGATAAAGAATTACTTACAAAATATCTTGAGACTGCAAAAGCAGATATTTTATTGATATCCCCAAAACTAATGGCAGATGATATTCATTTGTCAAATGTACAGGTGACAATAATTAATACACCTGATAGAGTTCCAGAGAGTCTACTTACATATCCTTACATAAATAAATATCAACCAGGAGATGTTGTCGCAAGAGAACTTATAAGTATTTTTTCAAAATACAGCAACGATGAAATAATAGTCAAGAAAAATACAGTTGGAACAAAAGTAATAGGTGTTTTTTCTCCTATAGGGGGAAGTGGTAAGACAACTGTATCAGTTGGTCTGGCTAAGCAATATGCTATAAATGGTTTTAAAACCTTATTTTTAAGCTTGGAAGAGATGGCTTCCTACAAGACCATATTGGAATGTAATAATACTAATAATCTCTCTGATTTATTATATTACATTAAGCAAAAGAATAAAAATCTCATAATGAAAATTGAAGGATTAAAAAATACTGATAATGATTCTGGTATGGACTATTTTTCACCACCATATTGCTACAAAGATATTCATGAAGTATCTGTTAATGAATGGATAGAGTTAATAGATTATATAAGGGATAATTCAAATTATGAAAGAATAGTATTAGATTTTGACTCTTATCTAAACGATAAAAATTTGAAATTACTCCAAGCATGTGATGAGGTACTGTTATTGACTAATATAGATAAGATGGCTTTAACTAAACTGAATCATATGTATAATAGCTTAAAAAAGATGAATATTGAAGATGTAAATACTAATGTACGGATAACCATTAATAACACTAAAAAAGATAATGAAGTATTAGAAGGGGTATCCATGATGGGTAAGGAAGTAGAGATATATATCCCTTATGATAATAATTTTTTGGTTGATATAGGGGAGATAAACAATATTAATCTGGATAGTTGTTTTGGTAGAGTATTAAGTGATTATGTAACTAAAGTTATTAAAAGTGAGGGGAAATAGTTGATAACGGATTTGGATAATTTAAAGAATATAGTTAGAAATAGAATAGATTTGACGAAAGACCCTACTGATGAAGATATTAGAGATATAATTGACGAGGTAATAAAAGAGAAGTCTAGAGAAGAGTATGTCAGTATAACAAAAAGATATGAATTAGGGGATAAACTTTTTAATTCTATCAGGAGACTTGATGTATTGCAGCCGCTTTTAGAAGATAAATCTGTTACAGAGATTATGATAAATGGGAAAGATGATATATTCATAGAACGAAAAGGAAGAATTAAGAAGATTGATGGGTGTTTTGAAAGTACTGTCAAATTAGAAGATGTCATTCAACAGATTGTAGCTAAGGTTAATAGAATAGTCAACGAATCCTCTCCTATTGTAGATGCAAGACTTTCAGATGGTTCAAGAATAAATATAGTTTTACCTCCAATAGCATTAAATGGTCCTATTGTTACTATAAGAAAATTCCCTGATAAGCCTATTAGCATAGAAGAGTTGATACAGTGGGGAAGTCTATCAAAAGAGGTAGCATATATCTTGGATAAGATGGTAAAAGCAAGATATAATATCTTCATTTGCGGTGGAACAGGTTCTGGTAAGACAACATTTCTAAATGTACTATCTAATTTTATACCTAGAGATGAGAGGATAATTACTATTGAAGATTCAGCTGAGTTACAGATCAGATCTGTTGATAATATTGTTAGATTAGAAACCAGAAATGAAAATGTCCAGGGTAAAGGGAAGATCAGCATTAGAGATTTAATTAAATCTTCATTGAGAATGCGTCCAGATAGAATAGTTGTTGGTGAAGTTAGAGGTGAAGAAGCACTGGATATGTTACAAGCCATGAATACTGGACATGATGGGTCATTATCAACAGGACATGCCAATTCTACAAAAGATATGTTAAGCAGATTGGAGACGATGATCTTAACTGGTGCTATTATGCCACTTGAGGCTATAAGACAGCAGATAGCTTCTGCTATAGATATAATGATACATTTAGGAAGACTTAGGGATAAATCAAGAAGGGTTCTTGAAATAACTGAAGTTAAAGGATATGAAAATGGTAATATAATACTTAATCCACTATATGAATTTCAAGAATCGGATAAAAACGATGAGATCAATTCTAGAGTTGAAGGAAAACTTATTAGAACTGATAATAAATTAATACATAGAGATAAATTTATTATGGCAGGATTAGAAGTTGGAGAAGAGATATGAGTGATAAGACTAATAATGAGCTGTTTAATTATGATGAGTATCATATGAATATCCTTGAAAGAGTTAAATATTCAGTAATAGCTATGGCAGGGGTTTATTTACTTTGTATGTTATTTTATAACAATCATATTATTGCAGGAATACTTTCTTTCATAGGATTACTATATCCTAAATATAAGAAACCTCAACTAATTAAGAAAAGGAAGAAGGAATTAAGGCTTCAATTTAAAGAGGCTATTTATGCATTATCTTCTTCTTTAGGAGCAGGAAAGTCTATAGAAAGTGCCTTCAAATCTGTTCTAAGTGATTTAAGAATATTATATCCTGAACCAGATACATATATTATCTTAGAATTTGAATATATAGTTAGAAAGATCGAAATGAATGAAACCATAGAAGATGCTATACAGGATTTTGCTTCTAGAGCTTCCATTGATGATATTACTAATTTCTCCAATGTATTCATTACAGCAAAAAGAACAGGCGGTAATATTATCAGTATCATAAGATATACGTCTAATGTAATAAGCGAAAAAATTGAAATCCAAAACGAGATAGAAGTGCTAGTATCAAGTAAACAATTTGAACAAACCATACTTAGTCTATTGGTTCCAGGAATTATTATCTATCTTCAAATATCTTCACCAGGGTATTTGGATGTTATGTATTCTACTCTTACAGGAAGAATATTAATGACTGTCTGCCTTATATTATTTGCTGTTAGTTATAGAGTTGGTAAAAAAATAACGGATATAGAGGTGTAGCTTATGGTAGTTGGAATAATAAGCTTTATTATACTTATAGGGTTATTTGCAGTTTTTTTCCTAACTAAAAATATGTATAAAGAAGAGATGGATTGTATTGATAAGAAGGAATATAAACTAAAGGAATTAATTCCTACATCTCTATTCATATTAGATAAAGCCATTGGTAAAAAAATGAAAGCTGGTAAAAACGTTAGAGATAATATATATCTAATCTATGGTAAAAGGGAATATGATTTTCGACTTAGAATGCATCAAGGAGAAAAAATATCTCTTGCAATAATGTCCCTCATTGGAGTTTTATTCATAACATTGATTATGAGTTTTCAGGGTAATGATAGCATCAGCCTTATGAATAATACCATAAAAAAACCTTCATTAGGTAAGGGAAATGTATCCTATGATTTACAAGCACAGATAGAGATTGATGGGGAAAAAGATGTTAAGGATATAACAGTATTAGTTCCAGAGGAAAATCCAGATAAAGAAAAAGCAAGAAATATATTAAAAGAAACCGCTGATGAACTGCCTAATTACATACTAGGAGATAACCTCAATCTAAAAGTCATAGATAAGAAATTGAATCTAGTCAAGTGGTTTCCTGGTAAAAATATCAAGATTGCGTGGACTATTGATTGTCCATATATAGAAAAGAATGGTGAGCTAGATTATAGCAATATTACAGTCAGGGGTAATGAAACCAATATTACTGCAAAACTAACATATGCAGGGGAAAGCATTGACAAGATAATAGATTTAAAAGTATATCCAAAGACACTGACAAAAGAGGAAAAGCTAGAATTGATTGAAAAAGCCATAAAAGAAGAGTTGTCAACTGATAATCTACTGAATAGATCTGATGATGAAGTGATTTTACCTATCACCATAGAAGGGCATATGGGAAAAATAAGCTGGTTATTAAAATCAGATGGCAATGATAGTCTGAAGTTCTTAATATTTGGTTTGATAGTAATTATTCTATTAGTGTTATTAAAGGATTATGAAGTCAAGAAAAAAGTTGAAGATAGAAATTCAGAAATTAGAAAATGTTTTCCGGAGTTTGTAATAAAATTAACTCTCTTGTTGAATGCAGGAATGACTTTAAGTCGTTCTTGGAACAAGATATCCAAAGATTACTACGATGATATTACAACATCTAGAGCTGGTAAGCTATTTTTGTATGAAGAGATGTTGGAAACTCTTCAAGAAATTAATAATGGACTATCAGAGGTAAAAGCTTATGAGGATTTTGGTAAAAGATGCAAGATACCAGAAATGATGAGATTCACTACAGTTATTGTCCAAAATATAAGAAAAGGTAATGATACATTAGTAATGGCACTTCAAAATCAAGCAAATGAGGCATGGGATGTAAGAAAAAATATAGCTAAAAAAGCTGGTGAAAAAGCTAGTTCCAAGCTTCTTATTCCTATGGGGATTATGTTCATCATCATTATTATTATTGTAATGATGCCAGCGTTCATGTCTCTTGGAGTGTAAATTACTATAGAAAAATATATAAATAAAATATTAGGAGGATAAATCTATGTTAGATACTTTAAAAAGATTTTGGAAAGAAGAAGATGGTATGGGAGTTGTTGAGATAGCGCTTATTATTATAGTATTAGTAGGTTTAGCAGTTATATTTAAAGATAAAATAACTGAGTTGGTAGAAAATATTCTTGAAAAGATAACCGGGGATGCTAAAGGAGTATATGATCCAGAGTCATAATCTTGAATTTTACACATGATGAAAGGATGTAATTGATGAATACTAATATTACATATGAAAGAGACGCTATAAACAGTTATCTGGTAATAAAAGCAGATGATGATATACATGTAGAAGATTATGAAGTTGAGATGTTGGAGAGGAATTCTATTGATTCCTTTCTGGACCTTAACATTAGAACACTTAACACTGAAAAAAAGCTGTACTACAATATTACATCTAAGCAAAAATTAACAGAAGTACTAGAAAGGAAAAAGTTGACTTCTAGTGATTTGAACAATTTTTTTGCTAATCTAATAGGAATTATCAAAGACTGTGAAAAATATTATCTGAATTCTAATAAAATATTATTACAGCCGGATATGATTTATATTAATCCCAATGGTTTTTTACCTTGTTATGTATATACACCTTTTGATAACTGCCATAGGGATATTCTTGATGACACAAAAAATATTATTGAATTCTTTTTTGATAAAGTTAGTCAAGAGGATGTAAAGGCAGTAATGATGATTCATAGATTAATAACAGCATGTAAGCAACATGATTTCAATATAAATACTATAGAAAATATAATTAATAGTTTAACCAGCCCCCAAGTACAGTCTGATAATAAGATCCAAATGGAGCAAGATGATAAGAATAATAATAGTGAAAATAAATCTAATGATGAAGATAACTTCATTATTTCCAAGCTGATTGAACAGAATAAGCAAAGAGAAAAAGTAGAAGAATCAAAGAGTCATAAATCAGAAAATATTAAAGTCCCAGATAATAAAAAAGTTGAAATAACCACTAAAAATAAGAATATTAAGAGTGAAATTAAGCCAAACCAAAATAAAAAGATTCTTAATCAGAAATCAGCTACACATAAAAAAAGTTATATAAAATTTATAATTATAGCTTGTATTCAGATTTTGACAGTATTAATATTCTTGAGTATGTTAAAGTCCAAGATATTACATTCTGATGTAACTGGTGAAATAGAAATGGCTTCATTATTAGCATGCATTGGTATGTTACTTGCTGTAAATCTTTACAGTTCAAAAAAGACATATGACTATATGAAGAATAAAGAAGTGAAGAATAATTCTATAAACATGAATAAGAAAAAAATCTATAATGAACCATCTGTCAATTCTTTTAATGTTGAATATAAGAATAGAGCTAAGCTTTTTGAAGAGCCTGTTCTTATAGAGGAGAAATCAAAAAGGGAAATTGATAATGCCACAGAAGAAAAATCTAATAATGTTAGACAGAAGACGGTTACAAAACCTGAAAGTATTAATTATTCTACTGAAGATACTATATTATTAGAGGATTACAAACAAAAACTGAATATTGAGGCTGAACCATATCTATTAAGTAAAGATGGAGATATAGTTAATAAAGTAATCATATCTAATAATCCTTTTATAATTGGAAAGTTAGATAGTCAAGTAGATTATATAATTGAGAATAGCTCAGTCAGTAGAATTCATTGTAAGATTATTAAAGAGGATGGACAATATTATATAATTGACCTAAATTCTAAGAATGGTACATATTTAGACGAAGAAAGACTGATTAGCAATAAGAGATACCAATTACATGATGGAACTGACGTTGCAATTTCCAATTGCGAATATACTTTTGAAATCAATTAATTTAATAAAAAGAATTATAGTCACAACGGTTTTCTAGGGAAGGATTAATAAAATTGACTAATAAGAAATTTCAATATGGGGTAATAAGCGAATGCGGATTAGTTAAAGAAGTAAACCAAGATAGGATTTTAATTAAGATAGGACAAATCAATTCTATGGAATTCGGGTTGTTTGTTATTGCTGATGGTATGGGAGGGCATTCATTGGGAGAGGTTGCCAGTACTATTGCAATTTGTGAACTTACTAATTGGTGGGATAATGATTTGGAGAAAATCATGATAGAATCCAATAATATTTTTCTTGCAGTCAAAATTAGTTTGTTGAATTGTTTTACAAATATCAACAGGACAATATACGATTCTAAGGATAAAGATAAAAAAATGGGGACAACTTTAACAGTTTTGTTCGTGTATGGGGATAAGTATGTAATTACCCATATTGGAGATAGTAGAATATATAAAAAAGACACTAATTCATTAGAACAAATTTCCAAAGATCACTCCCTTGTTGCAGCAAAATTAAGACAAGGAAAGCTATCGGGAGATAGTTTGTATTTTAATACTAATAAAAATATATTAACCCAATGTATTGGTTTGAAAAAGCATATTAACCCATTTACTAAGATTGGTTATACAGATAGAATGAGTATGTTCATGTTATGCAGTGATGGAGTTTATAATTTTATATCAAAAGAAGTAATGGATGAATTAGTTATTGAACAACTAAAAAACAATGTAGGCTTACAATCGATTGTCAACGATATATATGATGTTGTTTTGAAGAATGGAGCAGGAGATAATGCATCTATAATTCTTGTAAATTATAAAAAGTATTTTTGGAGGAAATGATATGAAAGTTGATTTTAAAAGGATACCACTAATTGTTATTGGTGGTATATTTATTTTCCTAATAATTATTGTGAATGTTTCAGTAAGTGATATGGGTAAATCATCTGTACAGAAATTATGTGACGGTATAGATAAATTAGCTAATGACGATTATAAAATAATTGGAGAAATAAGTATTCAAAATAAAGAAGATGATACAATCACAGATGATATTTCTTTTTTTTATGATGGTGTAATCAGAAACTCTAATAGTAGAATTAAATTGAGTATTGGTGTAAAAGAAAGTAACCTTGGAATAGAAAAAGAGTTAGGAGAAATCTATAAAATAGATAGTAGAATAGTTATTGCTCCATTAGTAGAAAAGAACTGCTATTATTTTAACTTGCCCAGTGAAGAGGTGGAAAATAAATTAGATAGGAATAAGTTTGAACAAATACTGGATTATGTACATAATAGTATTGCTAATGAAGGGAAAAAACCAATAACAATCAATAGCCTATGTAAAAAGGTAATGACTACCAAAATAAGCATCAATATAACTAGCAAAGATATTAATGAGATTATAATTAATAAAAAAGAATATAAAAATATAAATAAAAAATTATTAGATACATTAACAAATGAAGAATACACTATTAATATTAATGCATATATAGATAACAAAAACTATGTAAAGAAAATAGAATTAATTATAGAAAACAATGATTTTAAGTTTTTATCAGTTAATTGCATTGAAGATTATAATAAAGTTGATGAGATATTTTTAGAAGATGTATCAGATAATGGATTAAATATTGAAGATATAGAGGAAAAGGACATATTAAGGGTAATATCTAAAATGTTTAATATGTAGGCTTTATCAGGAACTAAACAAAGGGATTAATCAATGATTATATAAATCAATTAGCGTAATTAATAATTTCATGACAATTTCATGATGGTATATTTATCCTAAAAAATCTTATATTTATTGAAATTATTAGGTTTATACTATATAATTTAAAGAGATTCATTAAATGATTGGAGAGGGGGCTAATATCATAATGAATATCGAAAAGATGGAAAACTATCTAAAGAAAATTAGATCGGTTCAAGGTTGTAAAGTAGTTATTGACGAGAATGAAAACATCGAAGAGATTCATATAGTATCTGATTTAAGAAGGAATCCTAAACAAATCTTAAGAGACATAGAAGCAATTCTTATATCTGAGTTTGACATATCCATTGATTATAAAAAAGTAAGTATTGCCCAGATAAAAAGCGATACAGTACAACAAGAGTCAGATCCAAGACTAAAGATTAAGAGTATAGAATATAATAACAATGGTTCGAACGTTGAAGTGAGAGTAGTATTAGAAAAGTGTGGACAAGCATATGAAAGTAGTATGTCTGGTATAAATACATCAAGTAACATTAATAGAATACTTGGTAATACAGTTTTAAGAGCAGTTGAGAAATTCTGTCAGGTAGAAGATGTATTTGTATTTGAAGATGCCAGGAGAGTAAATCTATCTAACGTAGAAGTTATGGTTGTTAGTATCTCATCCCAGTTAAAAGGAAGAGAAGAAATCTATACAGGTTCAGCAAAGATTGGTAATGATGCCAAAGAAGCTCTTGCAAGAGCTACTATGGATTCTATAAATAGGCACATTTTACAGCTGACACTTTAGTTATAAGAGGTCGACTAATCTAAAATTATTATAGTTTTTTCAGTATATAGAGATTAGCGGAGTGGAATATAGCCTGCTACTATAGCGGATTAGCAGAGATGAAAAATAAGGAGGCTATATTCAATGAAAAAAATTATTGTAGCTTTAGTTAGCTTATTATCATTAGTTTTATCAGCAGGTGCTTGGATTAGCGTTTGGTAGAATATATATGATTGGTTAGTCGACTTTTTATATATATGGGGGTATACGAATGAAGAATAAAAAGGGTATGCTAATATATATTATTTTTATGAGTATGTTAGCTGTAACTGTTTTATATTTCCTTTATAATAAGTATGAAATAGGTCCAGCAGAAGATGTACTCTTTTGGGGACTATTGGCTACGGTAACTGAAACTTTTTTAATATCTTTTCCTTCTGGGGTAGCTGTTTCTGTCGGACTTGCAGTTACTGTAACGGCTATGATTATATGTGGTCCGACTACTGGTGCAATAGTTGCTGGTATTGGATTCGTTTTTCGAATGCCTGTAATTGAAGGAGAGAGAAGACATATTTTTAATACACAGATTTCAAGAACAATATTTAATATTTCTCAAGTAGTAGTTGTTATTGGTATTGCCGGGGAAATATTATATGGAGTACTTGGATATACAAAAGGAACTCTAAATACTTTATCGGAATTAGTTCCAGTAGTACTTATAATAATATTAATATGTGAAATATTAAATTCATTCTTGGTAGCGATTATGATAAATCTTATGCATGGAAAAAATATATTAGAAACATTTATAAATAACTTAAAAGGTATTGTTCCAAGCTTATTGGGAATTGGTGCTCTAGGCATAATAATGGCTCTAGCTGATATGAGATACGGCAAAGGTGTAGTTGTTCTATTTTTCGCACCTTTACTAGTAGCAAGGTATTCGTTTAAATTATATTTTGAATCCCAATCTATGGCAATGGAAACAATACATGCATTAAATGACGCTTTGGAAGTAAAAGATGCTTACACAGGAGGACATGCAACACGTGTTGGGGAGTATGCTGTCAAACTTGCAAAAGCATCAGGTATGAAGAAAAAAGAAGTTGAAATGATTCGAACAGCAGCACTTCTTCATGACATTGGAAAAATAGGAATACCTGATTTCATTCTTAATAAAAAAGGTAAACTAACAAAAGAAGAATATGATATTATAAAAGAACATCCTGTCATGGGTGCAAGAATACTTAGTAATGTAGACTCACTAAAAGAGATATCAAATATTATCAGACATCATCATGAAAAATATGATGGAACAGGATATCCTGATTCCCTAAAAGGTTCTGATATTCCTATAGAATCAGCTATCTTAGCTATAGCTGACAGCTTTGACGCAATGACAACAGATAGACCATATAAAAGAGCTATGGCTTCTCTAGAAGCGCTAGATGAATTAAAAGGAAACAAAGGTACCCAGTTCAATCCTCTTTTGGTTGATGAATTTATTAAAGTTATGTATGAATAGGTGAGAATATGATACTCGAAGGCATTGTTTTATCTATTATAGTTGGATACATCAGAAAAGGACGATTAATCAACTTTGAAAATATAGAAATCAAAGCATGGTATTTAATCATTGCATGTCAACTACTCCAAATAATAGCTATTCGACTAGGAAACATTATTAATATCAACACAACTGCTTTCTACATAATGCATATATTATCATACATAATACTAATAATACCACTTGTAATAAACCATAGATTACTATCTATGAACCTATTATCTATAGGTACAATCTTAAACTTAATTCCTATAGCATTAAATAACGGAAAAATGCCCGTATATCTACCACAAGGTGTTAATGCATCCTTTGATATGGGACACGTACTAGCCACTAATACAACTAAAGCATACATACTATCCGACATAATTTCAATACTAAGACCATATCCCTTACCTAAAATCATTAGTATTGGCGATATATTCATCCTAATAGGAATCTTTCTCCTAATCCAACACGGAATGCTTAAAACCAAAACCAAAGTATAAAATTCTTCTAGCCTTGTCATGATCTTATCCACCAATACAGAAGTGGTTTTTTAATGTACTCCAAATTAAAATAATTCTAAAATATTCACAATTTATATTTTTATACATTTTCATATTCTAATATACACATCTCCTCACAAACCAAACTACCCACAAAGTGTTATATAGTTAAGTTTTACGCAGACCGTTCCTTTGGAGTAAGGCAAGTAAAACTTAACTATATAACACAACGTAGCCATCAGTGAAAAAACAAAATTTCATAAAGTACATTCTTATCATTCCTAGTCACAATTTGTTAACAATTTAATTTGTCGACAACTGTTAAATGAACGAGAAGTTTGTGATATAATACCTTCAAGGAGTGATAAATAATGAAAAAAGCAATGAAAATTGTAATGATTTCTTTACTTTTGCTACTAGGGGGATTTTTTGCTTATCATTACATAATTGATATGCTGCCTAATTTTGAACAAGCAAACATAAGGGAAATATTACCAAACTATCAAAAAGGAAACCTATCAGTTATAATTGAAGATGAAAATGTAGAAATAAACTACACACCCAAATTGGTAGAAGAAAAACTCTACCTGCCAGTGGATTTAGTTAATAAATATATAGATCCTTATTATCATTGGGATGAAAAAGAAAAAACATTAACTTATACAACTAGCAATAAAGTAATCAGAATGAAAAATGATGATCTTACATATTTTGTAAACAGTGAACCATTAGAGTTAGACATGCCCATAATGACATTTGAAACAGACATGGCATACATACCTATGGACTTTATCTTAGAATTCTCAGATATAGAATTTGAACTAAACAAAGACCTTAAGATACTTGTTTTCGACTATCTAAGTAATAAATATAAAACATCTAATGTTGTAAAGAAAAAATCCTACATAAGATTAGACACAAACGAAAAAAGTAAAGTTGTAGAAAAGCTATCCATTAATGATGAACTAAGAGTATATGAACAATACGATGGATGGGTAAAAGTTAGAAGTGAAAGCGGGTTATTAGGTTATATGAAAAGAACTGATTTAGGGGTAATAAAAGACATATATCCAAAAATAGCAAAAAAAGAAGACGATCCACAGTATAACGATAAAAAGAATATTGATGGTCTTATTAATATCGCTTGGCACCAAGTGACAAGAACGGCTGCTAACAGTTCAGTCAAAAAAGTATTAGAAGACGTTAAAGGTCTTGATGTCATATCACCAACTTGGTTTTCAATTAAGAATTCAGACGGAGATATAAGCAATATCGCTAGTAGTGAATATGTACAATATGCAAAATCAAAAGGATATCAGGTATGGGCACTATTCAGCAATAAATTTGACAAAAAGATTACTCATGATGTACTAAGCAGTACTGAAAAAAGAGAAAAAGTCATAAAACAAATATTAGCATTAACGTCTATATATGATTTAGACGGTATCAATATAGATTTTGAAAACGTTGCAAAAGAAGACGGAATATATTTTGTACAATTCATAAGAGAATTAACACCTTACCTTAAGGCTCAAGACGTAGTCGTTTCTGTAGATACCTATGTACCTTCAGCTTGGACAGCTCATTATAATAGAACTGAAGTAGGTAAGGTTGTTGATTACGTTATCATAATGGGTTACGATGAACACTGGTCAACATCACCTGAAAGTGGTTCTGTAGCCTCAATAGGTTTTGTTGAGAGAGGTATCTTGGATACCCTGAAAGAAGTCAGGAAAGAAAAAGTTATTCTAGGAATACCATATTATACTCGTTTATGGACAGAAGAAGAAGTGGATGGTTTGATTAATGTATCTTCTAAAGCATACAGTATGGATAGGGCTAGAGAAATACTTGATGATAATGATGCAGAAATAGTGTGGAATGATGAAGTGAAACAATTCTACGGTGATTATGAAAAAGATAATAAAGTTTATAAGATTTGGCTAGAAGAGGAGCGTTCCATAGAAGAAAAGGTCAAGCTGGTAATTGAGAATGATTTAGCTGGTGTTGCCGGATGGAAAATAGGATTGGAAAAAAATGAAATATGGGATGTCTTACATGATTATTTGAAGAAATAGGTAGAAAATAATTCATATATGCATAATAAGTATGTCTTAATTAATATATTTATAAAAAAATGCTTGGTGGATATATGATAATAATTATTAAAAAAACTCATGTCCTAATGTGGGTAGTGTCTTTGATAATATTAATATTTTTGGTAGCAACCATACTATATGCCAATAAGGTGATTAATGTTTTTTCAAGTGTGGAAAAAAAATATGTTGTTGTCGTTGATGCAGGCCACGGAGGATTTGATCCTGGCAAAGTAGGAGTCAATGGTGAATTAGAAAAAGATATTAATTTATTAATTGCAATAAAATTAAAAGAATACTTGGAATATAGTAAAGTACACGTTGTTATGACACGTGAAGATGAAGGCGGGCTATATAGGGAGTCAAGCAATAATAAAAAAAGAGAAGATATGAACAAACGAAAAGAAATAATTAATACAAGTGGGGGAGATTTACTAGTTAGTATACATCAAAATAGCTTTTCTCAAGAAAAATATAAAGGAGCCCAAGTTTTTTACTATGCTTCATCTGATGATGGCAAAAAATTAGCTCAGAACATACAGCAAGAAATAAAAGCTTTTGTAGACAATGAAAATAATCGACAAGTAAAAGATAGTAATTCGTATTTTATATTAAAGCAAACTAATATACCAGGTGTTATAGTAGAATGTGGTTTTTTATCCAATTATTCAGAGGCAGAATTATTGACGACTGATATATACCAAGATAAAATTGCATGGGCTATTTACATTGGAATTATGAAATTTTTAGAAGAGAAATAAATTTTAGGGCTGTCTTAAAACACATTTAATGGTAATCAGGTGCCTTATCATGTATTTTAAGACAGCCCTTTAATAGATATTAAGGGGTGTAAATATGAACAGATTGAAAGCTTTTGGGAATAGTGTAATATACGTGGTTATTTCCAAGTTAATACAGGTATTAGCAGTTATAGTCGCAGGTATTTATTTTACTATGAAGCTTAATATGTATGGAACTACAGGTGAAGATTTATATAGTTTTTTTGCTAATCATTCTTTGTTAATTACTATAATTGCGTGGGTTGTTACTTTTGGTATTATTTTATTAATATATATAATAAGCAAAAAGAAGTTTATTAATGAAACTAATCTAAATAAAAAATTACCATTAAAGACTATAGTTATATGCGTAGTATGTGGCATAGGTATTAATATAGCTATAGATGGAATTCTAACTTTGATAAATATAAATGAGCTGGCTCCTGAATACGAAGAATTGATGGCAAGTATCTCCAGCAATAATTTTTATATTACTCTAATTAGTGTGGGAGTATTAGCTCCTATATTCGAGGAATTATTATATCGGGGAATTGTGTTAAATAAATTAAGAAACGGATTCGGTGCTTTTGGAGCAGTAATGATACAAGCTCTATTTTTTGGAATAGGTCATATGAATTTAGTACAGGGTACATATGCATTTTTGATAGGTATTATTTTAGGTTATGTAGTTATTTGGACAGGTAGTCTATATAGTTCTATTATATTGCATATTGTAATTAATTCCTTGAGTACGATTATTTCAAATATGCAAGGGAAAGCTATAGGATATAACTACTTGTTAACTTTTATTGGGACTGGAGTCTTGCTGACAATAATTGGATTAAGGATTATATACATGATTAGTGAAAAGAAAGAAACGGATGTAATAGAGTTGATTGATTGACGTTTTACTAAATAATTAGGTTAGACTTTTAATTTGGTAAATATATGGTATAATATATGAGTTGAATTAAATACTATACAGATCATTTTATGGAGACATTTATATGGAAACAATAATTCGTAGAGTAGACATTAATAATATTGATAATAATATAATTGTAGAGGCAGCAAATATCTTGCATAATGGCGGACTAGTGGCATTTCCTACTGAAACTGTATATGGAATTGGTGCTAATTCTCTAGATATCAACGCAGTAAAAAAGATATATATAGCAAAAGGAAGACCTTCTGATAATCCATTGATTGTTCATGTAGCAGGTAAAGAAGATGTCAAGAAATATGTGACTAATATTAGTATAACAGCAGAAAAATTAATGGATAGATTTTGGCCAGGCCCTTTAACTCTAATATTTGAGAAGAAGGATATCATTCCAGATAATATAACTGGAGGACTTTCAACTGTAGCTATTAGAATGCCATCTCATAAAATTGCACGAAGTATAATAGAAGCATCTGATCTGCCTATTGCGGCTCCAAGTGCTAATGTGTCTGGTAAACCAAGTCCAACTATGGCAAAGCATGTAATTAACGATTTAAGTGGAAAAGTTGATATGATTGTTGATGGAGGTTTCTCAGAGATTGGTCTTGAATCTACAGTAGTAGATGTATCAGGTACTACTCCTACAATACTTAGACCTGGTGGAGTAACAAAAGAAATGCTGGAAGAAGTAATAGGTTCAGTTAGTATTGATCCTGCAATTAAGTCTTCAAATAAGAATTTGGTACCTAAAGCACCAGGAATGAAGTATAGACATTATGCTCCAAATGCAGAGTTAATTGTATTTAAAGGGATAAGTGATAAAGTAGTATCTCATATTAATGAATTAGTTAATATAGAACAACAAAAAGATAAACAAATAGGTGTTATAGCTACAGATCAAACAAAAGACTACTTTAATTGTAAGAATATAATAAGTATTGGTGATAAAAATAATCCAGAACAGATAGCATCCAACTTATTTAGGGTATTAAGAGAATTTGATGAAATGAAAGTTGAAATAATATATTGTGAAGCTTTTTCTAAGAAGGACATTGGTACAGCTACTATGAATAGACTTTTGAAAGCAGCTGGTAATAAGATTTTTAATATTGATTAGTCAAAAAAGGTGATTTTATGAATAAAATTATTTTTGTGTGTACTGGAAATACTTGTAGGAGTCCTATGGCAGAAGCTTTGGCTTATAAGAGTTTTGATGATAATGATATTGACATCATAGTTTCTTCTAGAGGTATCCTTGTAACATTTCCTGCACCTGCTAGTGAATATACAGTTGAAGCTGTAAAAGAGGATTATCCTGATGTAATAGGACATGTTGCTACTGCATTCAGTGAAGAAGAAGTTGATAGTGAAACTTTAGTACTTACTATGACTGATAGACATAAGGAATACCTACACATGACATATCCAAATATCAAGGAAAATGTTTTGACATTAAAAGAGTATGTAGATGAATTAGGAGATATAACTGATCCATTTGGTAGTGGAAAAGATGTTTATGTGAAGTGCGCTGAAGATATTAAGGTTTTAATTGATAAATTAGTTAATAAAATTAAAAATATGGAGGAAAAATATTATGATAGCAATTGGTAGTGATCACGGTGGTTTTGAATTAAAACAAGAAGTGATTAAATATTTAGAAGCTAATAAAATAGAATATAAAGATTATGGATGTTATGATCAGAATTCTGTAGATTATCCTGATTTTGCAAAACAAGTTTGTAATGCAATTGTTGATAAAGAATGTGAGAAGGGAATACTTATTTGTGGGACAGGTATTGGTATATCAATAGCTGCTAACAAAGTTAAAGGTATTAGAGCCGCTCTATGTCATGATTGTTTTTCAGCTAAAGCTACCAGAGAACATAACGATGCCAATGTGTTAGCTCTTGGTGGAAGGATTGTTGGTGTTGAGTTAGCTTTAATGATTGTTGATATATTCTTAAGTACTGAATTTTCCAATGACGAAAGACATATTAGAAGAATAAATAAAATAGAAACAGATTAATATATCGGGGGAAAACATTATGAGACCATCGTGGGACGAGTATTTTATGGATATTGTTGAGATAATTAAAGGCAGATCTACTTGCTTAAGAAGAAAAGTAGGTGCTGTTATCGTTAAGGATAGAAGAATACTTACAACAGGTTATAATGGAGCACCATCAGGTTGTAAACATTGTGCTGAAGTCGGATGTCTAAGAGAACAATTAAATATTCCATCTGGACAGAGACATGAGCTTTGTAGAGCTTCGCACGCTGAACAAAATGCAATAGTACAAGCTGCTATGCATGGAGTATCAATTGATGGTGGTACAATATATGTAACTGATCAACCATGCGTTATATGTTCTAAGTTAATTATAAATGCTGGTCTGAAAAGAGTAGTTTTTAAAGGCTCTTATCCAGATGAACTCTCCATGGAGCTATTAAAAGAAGCAGGCATTATTGTAGATAAGTATGAATAAGCTTTTTAAGGGGAGATGGAAGGAAAATGTTTGAATTTCTAAAAGGTATAAATAGTAATTTTATATATATAATTGCTTTTGCCATTGCCTTTGTTATAGCATGTTTTACTACACCACTCAGCAAAAAATTTGCTTATAAAGTTGGTGCTATTGATATGCCCAAAGCTAGAGGAATGAATACAAAACCTATGCCCTTAGCTGGTGGAATATCTATTGTATTAGGTTTTTTGGTTACCATAGCCCTGATTGCACCTTCTATCAAAGATCTGGAACTAATTCATTTGATTGGTCTAATCATTGGTGGTGTTGTAATAACTATTGTTGGATTGCTGGATGATATATATGATTTACCGGCTAAGTTGAAATTATTTTTTCAAATATTAGCTGCTCTAATTGTGATAATCACTGGGACTACAATTCAAGCAGTAAGCTGGCCATGGGCACCTGGTGGTGTTCTACTATTAGGTTCTTTTAGCAATGTTATAACAATTATATGGATAATAGGAGTAACTAATGCAGTTAATTTGATAGATGGATTAGACGGATTAGCCACAGGAGTATCCTCAATAGCAGCACTTTGTTTAATGTTTATATCTATATTAAACGGAGAACCAACTGCTGTACTATTGACCGCGGCACTTGCAGGTTCTTGCTTAGGATTTTTACCTCATAATTTTAATCCTGCCACTATATATATGGGTGATACAGGATCAACGTTTTTAGGGTTTACATTATCAGTTATTTCTATACAAGGATTTATCAAAAGTTATACAGCCATAACAATCATTGTAGCTGTACTTATTTTAGGCTTACCTATATTTGATACTTTTTTTGCAATACTTAGAAGAATAGCTAATGGTAAACCAGTTATGCAAGCGGATAGGGGACATCTGCATCATAGATTAGTTGACAGAGGTTATAGCCATAAAAGAGCTGTACTCACCTTGTATGGTATAAGTGGTGGGTTCGGTATTGCTGGTATACTAATAGCTATGAACGATATAATGTTCGCTCTTATAATTATTGGCTTGATCCTAGTAGTTTGGTTACTTGATTTTATAGCTAGAAGGATTAAAAATAAGTGATAATCATAGTAAATGATAGGCAGATTTATTATATAGTTATATAATGTGAGGAAAATCTATGAAAAAAATTGTACTATTAGTGATTATAACGATAATAGGAATGTTATTACTGTTTTTTAAGAATGATAATTCCCATGAGCTTCAGATTACCATTAACAAAGATTTAGATTTATATATAAGGTCATCAGATGATTTTACCATAAAGGCTGAAGATAAGAACTCTACTGAATATACTCAGTTGATTAGTGAGGAAAATAATTTTTCTGTATATGATAAACAAAATAAGATTGGGTCGGTAGTAGTTATCAATAAAAAAATTGGTAAAGATAATATCTTGTTTTTAAAAGCTAATGGAGAATCCAAGGAATTTTCATTGGTTGTTAAACTTAGAAGTAAAATGAAAGTAAATAATATCATAGAAGGCTTATATGATAATAATGATTTAATGGTCTTCAATAATAGAACCAACGATTCAATAAATATAAATAATGAAAGTCAATTATATCTAGATGGTGAAAATTATAGTATAAGATTGGGTAATCCGTATTATGTTGAGGAATTAGGACATTCTGTAATAGATGTTATTAGTAATAGTAATGGATGGAATATTAATGACAACAAAGGAATTGATACTAAGATACAACTTGATGTTAAAGATAATATGGAGACTAATCTAGAGACTATTATATCATCTAATAAACTAGTTGATTTTGAAGATAATGGTACTCTTGATTTAATACGAAGATTGGACCTATATAATAAGAAGATATTCAGAAGTGATGGTATCTACTATAATATAGCTAATAATTATATACCTTATGGAAGGGAATCCAAATGGAATTATCCTTCAGGGTTTCCACTTATAATAATGTATGAAAATATTAAGGACAATAATTTGTTTAGGCTAGTTGGAATCAGTTTATTATATGACTACATAAACAAATTTAATGAAAATCATTACATACCTAGTTTACCAAGATCAACATGGCTTTATGAAGATTATGATATTGATTATGAATTTTATGATACAAGATTTAATACTGATACTATCATGGCATTAATTTATTGGGATCAAATATTAGATGAGCCTAGAATAAAAGAGATAATTGACAATTATTTTTCGTTTTTTATAGATTATGCATATGTTAATAATTGGAAAACAGAGAATGATGGTTTGTTTATACCAGATTATAAAAACAAAGATGAAAACAAATCTAAAACACACTGTTCTCTTAATCATCTAGTATCAGAAATAAATGCAATATATCTATATGATAAATATTATAATTGTGATAACAAGTACATAATATTGGCTGAAAAGATGCAGCAGGCTATAATTGACACATACAGTTATTGGATAAAGGATAATAATGATTTTTGGTATTGTATAAAACAAAATGGTGAATATGGATTAACTGATTATAGAGAATTAACACTAAAGGATATGAAATTATTAGTTAATCTTTTGAATGAGAGAGGCGAAACCGTACCTAAGGAATTTAACAAGCTCATTGAAAGCAAGACAAAATGGCTTGAAAATAATTAAAAAAGGATTTTTAAAAAGCTATCTCAAAATAAATAT